>NZ_JBEZWL010000006.1:0-132347 GCF_040648015.1 Streptomyces sp. NPDC029216
AACGACGGGGCCCCGCTCCCGGCCCAGCCCCCCCCGCCCCCGCCCCGCCGGCCCCCCCCCCCCCGCGCCCCCGGCGCGGCGGCCCGCACCCCCCGCGAGGGCGCCCCGGTCCGCCGCACCCGCACGACGACGGAGGGCTCGGCCACCCAGGCCACCCCGGAGGCCACCCCGGGAGAGTCGCCCCGCCCGCCCCGCCGCACCCGCTCGGTCTCCGACGGCTCGGCCAGCCAGACACCCCCGGCCCCGGCCACCGCCACCCCGGCAACGGAACCGGCCACCCCGGCGGCCGACGCCCCGCGTCCCGCCCGGCGGACCCGCTCGGCCTCGGACGGGTCCGCCAGTCAGACCCCCGCGCCCGAGCCGGAGGCCCCCAGGCGCCCGGCCCCGCGCAGCACGGACGCGCCCTGGCACAACCCGAAGCCCGCCTTCGCAGAGCCCGAGCCCGCCCCCGCGCCCGAGCCGCACCCGAAGCCCGAAGCCAAGCCCGAAACCGACCCCGACACCACCGGAGGCGACGCGTGACCGACGTCCTCGACGTCGCCCTGCGACTGATCGTCGTCTTCGCCGTCTTCCTCGTGCTCCCGCTCGTCATCGGGCAGACCGAGCACAAGGTGATGGCGCACATGCAGGGCCGCCTCGGCCCCATGTACGCCGGCGGCTTCCACGGCTGGGCCCAGCTCGTCGCCGACGGCGTGAAGTTCGCGCAGAAGGAGGACATCGTCCCGGCCAACGCCGACCGGCGGATCTTCCAGCTCGCCCCCGCCGTCGCGCTGCTGCCGTACCTCCTCGTCCTCATCGCCATCCCCATCGGCCCCGGCGACAGCTGGATCGGCCAGGTCATCGACGCGGGTCTCTTCTACGCGCTCGCCGTCATGGGCATCGGCGTCCTCGGCAGCCTCATGGGCGGCTGGGCCTCCGCCAACAAGTTCTCCCTCCTCGGAGGCCTGCGCACCGCCGCCCAGCTGCTCGCCTACGAGCTGCCGATGCTGCTCGCCGCCGCCTCCGTGGCGATGGCCGCCGGGACGGTGTCCCTGCCCGGCATCGTGAACGCCTTCGAGTGGTGGTGGCTGCCCTGGCAGATCATCGGCGCGCTCGTCTTCTTCACCGCCGGCCTCGCCGAGCTCCAGCGGCCCCCGTTCGACATGCCCGTCGCCGACTCCGAGATCATCTTCGGCGCGTACACCGAGTACACCGGCCTGCGCTTCGCGCTGTTCCTGCTCGCCGAGTACGCCGGCATCGTCGTCCTGTGCGCCCTGACCACCGTCCTCTTCCTCGGCGGCTGGCACGGCCCCTTCGGCGGCGACGGCCTCGGCTGGGTCTGGACCCTCCTCAAGATCGCCGTGCTGGCCTTCGTCGTCATCTGGCTCCGCGTGAGCTACCCGCGCCTGCGCGAGGACCAGCTCCAGAAGCTCGCCTGGACCGGACTCATCCCCCTCGCGCTCGCCCAGATCGCGCTCACCGGCATCGTGAAGGTGGCGATCCAGTAATGCCCCCGATTCCCGGATCCGGCCTCGCCAAGGGCCTGGCCGTCACCCTGCGCACGATGACCAAGCGCGCGCACACCGCCCAGTACCCCGAGGTGCAGCCGGAGCTCCCGCCCCGCAGCCGCGGGGTCATCGGCCTGTTCGAGGAGAACTGCACGGTCTGCATGCTGTGCGCCCGCGAGTGCCCCGACTGGTGCATCTACATCGACTCCCACAAGGAGACGGTGCCCGCCGCCACCCCCGGCGGCCGCGAGCGCAGCCGCAACGTCCTCGACCGCTTCGCCATCGACTTCTCCCTCTGCATGTACTGCGGTATCTGCATCGAGGTGTGCCCCTTCGACGCCCTCTTCTGGTCGCCGGAGTTCGAGTACGCGGAGACCGACATCCACGAACTCACCCACGAGCGCGACAAGCTGCGCGAGTGGATGTGGACCGTCCCGGCCCCGCCCGCCCTGGACCCCGGCGCCGAGGAGCCGAAGGAGGTCGCCGCCGCCCGCAAGGCCGTCGAGAAGGGCGAGGCGGCAGCCGCGGCCGAGGCAGCCGCCGCCGCGCAGGCCGCAGCGACCCCGCCCGCCGACGGCACCCCCGACACCCCGGCGGGAGGCACCGCCTGATGTACGCCGCCCACCTCGCCGCAGCCGCGGCCGCCGTCACGGCGGCCGCCCCCGCCGGCCCCGCCCCCGCGCCCGGCCCCGGCTTCCTCTCGCCGACCGGCGTCGAGATCGCCTTCGTCCTCGTCGGCCTCGCCACCCTCGGCGCGGCCCTCGTCACGGTCACCACCAAGCAGCTCGTGCACGCCGCCCTCTGGCTGGTCGTCGCGCTCGGCGGGATCGCCGTCGAGTACCTGCTGCTGACCGCCGAGTTCATCGCCTGGGTCCAGGTCCTGATCTACCTCGGCTCCGTGGTCGTCCTCCTCCTCTTCGGACTAATGCTCACCAAGGCCCCCATCGGCCGCTCACCGGACGCCGACTCCGGCAACCGGTGGGTCGCCCTCGGCGTCGCCGGCGTCGCCGGCGCCGCACTCGTCTGGGTGGTCGTCGACGCCTTCCGCACCACCTGGATCGACCTCGACGGCCCCGCCCAGGGCTCCACCAAGGTCTCCGGCGAGATCCTCTTCCAGCACTGGGTGCTGCCCTTCGAGGCGCTCTCCGTCCTCCTCCTCGCGGCCCTGATCGGCGCCATCGTGCTCTCGCGCCGCGCCACACCCGCCGAGGAGGCCGCCGACGCGGCCGACGCCGCCGCCCGCACGGGCACCGAGAAGGGGCAGCAGCGCTGATGCACCTCGCCTACCCCGCCGTCCTCGCGGCCCTCCTCTTCGCCACCGGCCTCTACGGGGTCCTCGCCCGACGCAACGCCATCCTGGTCCTGATGTCCGTCGAGCTGATGCTCAACGCCGTCAACCTCAACCTGGTGGCCTTCGACGTCTGGCTGCGCGACACCCTGCACGCCGGCCAGGCCCTCACCCTCTTCACCATCGCCATCGCCGCCGCCGAGATCGGCATCGGCCTCGCGATCGTGCTGATGGTGTACCGCAACCGGGGCACCTCGGACGTCGACAAGCTCCGCGACACCGCCGAGGGCCACGAGCCCGGCCGGCCCGATGACAGCGCTGACATCACCACCCGGCCGGAGGTCGCCGCGTGAGCACCACGACCCTCGCGGTCCTCGTCCCCCTCCTCCCGTTCCTCGGCGCGGTGGCAGGACTCCTCCTCGGCCGCACGGCCCCCGGCTTCGTCAGGCCGCTTGCCGTCCTGCCGGCACTGGCCTCCGCCGTCCTGGCCGTACTCGTCGCCGTCCGCCACGGCGGCGGCAGGGCGATCGACACCGCCACCCAGCTGACCCCGACCGGCTCGGTACCGATCGAGCTCTCGCTGCACCTCGACGGCTTCGCCGTCCTGGTCGCCGCCCTGGTCGGAGTGGTCGCCACCTGCGTACAGCTCTACTCGACGGCGTACCTCCGCGAGGACCCGCGCTACCCGTCGTACGCCGCTCTGGTCTCACTGTTCACCTCCGCCATGCTGCTCGTCGTCTACTCCGGCGACCTGATGGTGCTGCTGGTCGGCTGGGAGATCATGGGCATCTGCTCGTACTTCCTCGTCGGCCACTACTGGGAGACCGAAGCGGCCCGCTCCGCCTCCCTCAAGGCCTTCCTCGTCACCAAGCTCGGCGACGTCCCCTTCCTCATCGGCCTGTTCGCGCTCGCCGCCGACGCCGGCTCCTTCCGGATCACCAAGATCCTCGGCACCGTCGCCGCGGGCGGACTCGACCACCCGACGCTCATCGCGCTGCTCCTGCTCGCCGGCGTCGCCGGCAAGTCCGCGCAGTTCCCCCTGCACACCTGGCTCCCCGACGCCATGGCGGGCCCCACCCCGGTCTCCGCGCTGATCCACGCCGCGACGATGGTCGCCGCCGGCGTCTACTTCATCGCCCGCCTCCTCCCGGTCTTCACGGCCTCCCGCGCCGCCCTGGTGGTCATGGCCGTCATGGCCGCGACCACGATGATCGGCTCGGCCCTCGCCGCCCTGGCCCAGGACGACATCAAGCGCGTCCTCGCCTACTCCACGGTCGGCCAGCTCGGCTACATGACCGGCGCCCTGGCCGTCGGCGACCGCGGCGCCGCCGTCTTCCACCTCCTGTCCCACGGCGCCTTCAAGGCGCTGCTCTTCCTCGGCGCCGGCGTGATCATCCACGCCGCCGGCACGAACTCCCTCGCCGCCATGTCCCGCATGGACGGCCTGGCCCGGCGCATCCCCGACGCCTTCTGGACGATGACGATCGCGCTGCTCGCGCTCGCCGCCATCCCGCCCTTCGCCGGCTTCTTCTCCAAGGAAGCCGTCCTCGTCGCCGCCGAGCACGCCGCCGGCGGACACTCCGACCTCGCCCCGAGCACGGCCGGCTGGGTGGTGCTCGTCGCCGGGGTGCTCACCGCCCTGCTCACCGCCGCCTACGCCACCCGGCTGTGGCTGATGGCCTTCCGCGGCCGGGGCGCCGCCGCCCCCGACCACGGCAAGGAGCCCGTCGCCATGACCGGCGTCCTGTGGCTGCTGGCCGTCCCCTCGATCGGCTTCGGCCTCGCCGCCGGCCCCCTCGCCGACTGGTTCGACGGCAAGGCGCTCACCCCCTCGGTGACCACCTCCGTCCTCGGCACCGGCGCCGCGCTCGTCGGCGTGATGCTCACCTACGCCCTGTGGCAGCGCGCCACCGCCAGGGCCGCCGCCGGGATCCGCAACGGAGGCGCCGTCCCCGCGTCCGTCGCCGCCGCCGAATCCGCCGCCGAGACCCCCGAGGTCGCCGAGGTGACCCACGACCACCCCGCCGTTTCGGCCGCCCCCGCCGCCGACCCCGGCCGGGCCCTCCTCGGCCCGCTGCACCGGCACGCCGCCGACGGCTTCCACCTCGACGCCGTCTACGACCGGCTCTTCGTCCGCCCCGTGCGCGCGGGCGCGAGCCTGGTGCGCTTCCTCGACCGCGAGGTCGTCGACACGTACGTCCGCGGCGCGGGCACCGGACCCCGGCTGCTCGGCAGCCTCGTACGCCGGGCCCAGACCGGCAACGTACAGAGCTACCTGAGCGCCCTGCTCGCCGGCGCCGTGGTCCTGGCGATCGCCACCGCCGTCCTCGCCAACGTCAACGCCGGATCGTGAGCCGAGAGTCAGCCGTGATCGATATCAGCCCGTCCGTGATGCAGTTCCTTCTGGCGTTCACCGTGGCCGCACCGCTCCTCGGCGCCGTCGCGGCCCTTCTCCCGGCCCCGCCCGGGCTCAAGGGCAGGAGTCCCGAACAGGCCGTGCTCCGCCACGGCGTCACCGTCACCGGTGTCATCCTGGCCGCGGCCGTCGCCCTCACCCTGGGCTTCGACCACGACGCCCCGTCCCGCTTCCAGGCGACCACGGACATCAGCTGGATCCAGGCGCTGAACATCCGGATCCACCTCGGCATCGACGGCATCTCGCTCCCCCTCCTCCTGATGACCGCGCTGCTGTTCTTCCTCTGCGCGGTGTACAGCTACTTCAAGCTCCCCGACGGCCCTTCCCCGAAGGCCTTCGTCGCACTGCTCCTCGTCCTGGAGTCCGGCACCCTCGCGACCTTCGCCGTCCTCGACCTGATGCTGTTCTTCCTCGCCTTCGAGATGGTCCTCATCCCGATGTACTTCCTCATCGCCCGCTGGGGCGGTGCTCAGCGGCAGGCCGCCGCCTGGAAGTTCATCCTCTACACCCTCCTCGGATCCGTGGTCATGCTCCTCGGACTGCTGCTGATCGGACTGAACAGCGGCACCTTCGACATGGTGGCACTCGCCTCTGACAACGGCCGCGGACTGACCCACACCACCCAGGTCCTGGCCGTCCTCGCCATCGGCATCGGCCTCGCCGTCAAGACCCCGATGTGGCCCCTGCACAGCTGGCTGCCCGACGCCCACACCGCCGCCCCCACCGTCGGCTCCGTGCTCCTCGCGGGCGTCCTGCTGAAGATGGGCACGTACGGCTTCGTCCGCATCCTGCTCCCCGTCACCCCCGACGGCATGCACACCTTCGCCCCCTACCTCGGCGCCTTCGCGGCCGTCGGCATCGTCTACGGATCCCTGGCCTGCCTCGCGCTGACCCGCAAGGGCGTCAAGGGCGACCTCAAGCGCCTCATCGCGTACTCCTCCGTGGGCCACATGGGCTTCGTCCTGCTCGGCATCGCGACCATGACCCCCACCGGCGTCAACGGCGCGCTCTTCGCGAACATCGCCCACGGCCTGATCACCGGCCTCCTCTTCTTCCTGGTCGGCGCCCTCAAGGACCGCTACGGCAGCAGCGACCTCGACACCCTCGCCGGAGCCACCGGCGCCGCCCTCTACGGCCGCGCCCCCCGCCTCGGCGCACTGCTGGCCTTCGCCGCCGTCGCCTCCCTCGGCCTGCCCGGCCTGGCCGGCTTCTGGGGGGAGATGCTGGCCCTGTTCGGCGCGTTCGACCCGGCCGAGGGCCTGTCCCGCCCGGCCTTCCTCACCTACATGGCCGTCGGCGCGTTCGGCACCCTGCTCACCGCCGCCTACCTGCTGATCGTCGTACGGCGCGTCTGCATGGGCGACCCGAAGGCCGGACCCGAACTCACCCTCGCGGACGTCCAGCGCTACGAGTTCGCGGCCTGGACCCCGCTCGTCGCCCTCACCGTCCTCGCCGGCCTGTGGCCCGCCACCCTCCTCGGCCTGACCGACCCGGCCGTCCAGAAGCTCCTCGCAGGAGGCAACGCATGACGGCCCTGACGGCCCTGGCCGCCGACACCCCCAGCCTGGTCCAGTCCGTCGACTGGCTCGCGATCACCCCCGTGGTCGTCCCCGCCGCCGTCGCCCTGCTCGTCCTGGTCGCCGACCTCTTCATGTCCGAGGCCCGCAAGCCGGTCCTCGGCTGGATCTCCGTCGCCGGCCTGGCCGCCGCGACCGCCGCCCTGCTGCCGCTGCGCGCCGGCGACCGCAGCACCTTCTGCCTCACCGCCGACCCCGGCGCGTGCAGCTACACCGCCGACCACTTCGCGCTCGTCATCCAGTTCCTGGTGCTGGCCGGAGCCCTCGTCACCGCCCTGCTGTCGGTCACCGTCGTCCGCGAGAGCCGCACCCCGGCCGGCGAGTACTGGTTCCTGCTGCTGTCCTCCGCCGCCGGCGCGGCCCTGCTGCCCGCCTCCCGCGACCTCGCCACCCTGATCGTCGCCCTCGAAGTCGCCTCGCTGCCCGCCTTCGCCCTCGTCGGCATGCGCCGCGGCGACCGGCTGTCCTCCGAGGCCGCCCTCAAGTTCTTCCTGTCCTCCGTCACCGCCACCGCCGTCTCCCTGATGGGCGTCAGCCTCGTCTACGCCGCCACCGGCTCCCTGCACCTGGCGCGGGTCGCCGACCGGCTGGAGGACGTCCCCGGGCAGCTCGACACCCTCGCCGTGGCGGGCGTCACCCTCACCCTCGTCGGCTTCGCCTTCAAGACCGCCGCCGTCCCCTTCCACTTCTGGGTCCCCGACACCTACGTGGGCGCCCCGCTGCCCGTCGCCGGCTACCTCTCGGTGATCGGCAAGGCCGTCGGCTTCACCGGCCTGATCCTCGTCACCGTGATCGCCTTCCCCGCGTACTCCGAGGTCTGGGGCCCGGCCCTGGCCGTACTCGCCGCGCTCACCATGACCCTCGGCAACGCCGCCGCCCTGCGCCAGTCCGCCGACCGCCCGCAGAGCGCCGTCCGGCTGCTCGCCTGGTCCTCCGTCGGGCAGGCCGGCTACCTGCTGGTCCCGATCGCCGCCGCCGCGTACACCGACCGCGACCAGATCGGCTCCACCGTCGCCTACGCGCTCATGTACGCCGCCGTGAACCTCGGCGCCTTCGCCGTCGCCGCGCTGGTCGCCCGGACCAAGCCGCTGCACCGGATCAGCGACTACCGCGGCCTGTACGCCGAGCGCCCCGCCGCCGCCCTGTCGCTGGCGTTCTTCCTGCTCTGCCTGGCCGGCCTGCCGCCGGGCATCATCGGCCTCTTCGCGAAGGTCACCGTCTTCCGGTCCGCCGTCGACGCCGGCCTGGGCTGGCTCGCCGTGGTCATGGCCGTGAACGTCGTCATCGCCCTGTACTACTACCTGCGCTGGACGGCCCTCCTCTTCCGCACCCCGCAGACCCAGGGAGAGGCAGGGGAGACGCCCGCGCGCACGAAGGCCCCCTGGCCCGTCGCCGCCGCCATCGCCCTCACCGCCGTGACGGCCCTGGTCCTGTCGGGCGCCCCGCAGCTGGTCCTGCGCTTCGCCGCGGGCACCCTCTTCCCGCTGTAACCCGCCCGCTCCCCGCGCCCTCACCCGTACGGCGTAACGCCCGCCACCGCCCCCCGGCCCGCCCCGCCGGGGCGGCGGCGCCGCGCCCTGCCCGGGAACCAGACGTCCCCACCTCGCGTTGACCAGGAAGGGAGGGTCCACTGGACCGAAGACCCTCAGATCCACGACGGGGCTCCCCTGACGCACCACTAGGAGGGCGTACCGTGCACCGCCGGCACAACGGGCTGAAGACCGCCGTACTCCTCGGCGGGATGTCCGCACTCATCATCCTCATCGGCAGCTTCTTCGGGCGGGGCGGCCTCATCGTCTCCGTCCTCGTGGCCCTGGGGACGAACGCGTACGCGTACTGGAACAGCGACAAGCTGGCTCTACGCGCGATGCGCGCACGGCCCGTCAGCGAGTTCGAGGCCCCCGAGCTGTACCGCATGGTGCGCGAGCTCTCCACGTCCGCGCGCCAGCCCATGCCCCGGCTCTACATCTCCCCGACCGAGGCCCCCAACGCCTTCGCCACCGGGCGCAACCCGCGCAACGCCGCCGTCTGCTGCACCGAGGGCATCCTGCGCATCCTCGACGAGCGCGAGCTGCGCGGGGTCATCGGGCACGAGCTGAGCCACGTCTACAACCGCGACATCCTCATCTCGTCGGTCGCCGGAGCCCTGGCCTCCGTGGTCATGTTCCTGGTGAACTTCGCCTGGCTGATCCCGGTCGGCCGCTCCGACGACGACGAGGGCCCCGGCATCGTCGGCATGCTGCTGATCATGCTCCTCGGCCCGCTGGCCGCGTCCGTGATCCAGCTGGCCATCAGCCGCTCGCGCGAGTACGAGGCGGACGCCTCCGGAGCCCAGCTCACCGGCGACCCGCTCGCCCTGGCCGGCGCCCTGCGCAAGCTCGACGCCGGCACCAAGCAGCTCCCGCTGCCCCCGGAACCCCGCCTGGAGACGGCGAGCCACATGATGATCGCCAACCCCTTCCGGCCGGGCCAGGGGCTCTCCAAACTGTTCTCGACGCACCCCCCGATGGCCGAGCGCATCGCCCGGCTCGAACAGATGGCAGGCCGCAGCCAGTGAAAACCATCCTGAACGTCATTTGGCTCATACTCAGCGGGATCTGGCTGTTCCTCGGCTACTGCCTGGCCGGCCTGATCCTGTGCATCACCATCATCGGCATCCCCTTCGGCATCGCGGCCTTCCGCATCGCCGTCTACGCCCTCTGGCCCTTCGGCTACACCACCGTCGAGCGCCGCGACGCGGGCGCGCCGTCCTGCGTCGGCAACGTCCTGTGGCTGGTCCTGGCCGGCTGGTGGCTGGCCCTCGGCCACATCGCCACCGGCCTCGCCCTCTGCGTCACGATCATCGGCATCCCGTTCGGCATCGCCAACTTCAAGATGGTCCCCCTCTCCCTGCTCCCCCTGGGCCGCGAAATCGTCCCCACGGACGCCCCCTTCGCCTCCCGGTGACGACGGCCGCGCGCTACGCGCTCTGGGGGGAGGACGAGGACCACGAGGAGGAGCAGCTGTGGGCCCTGTGCGAGGAGGCGGAGCACCTGTTCGCCGACCCGCCGGAGCCCCCGCGGCGCCGCTACGAGCTGCTGGGCTGCGCCTTCGAGGCGGAGCTGCCGTCGGCGCTGGGCTTCCTGGTCCTCAAGCCGCTCGACAAGAACGGCGAGCCCTTGTGGGAGTGGTACCTGGAGGACGCCCGCGTCCTCGCCACCCGTCCGTGCGCCCGAGACCTGGCGCGGCGGGACGTGGTCATCGAGGCAGTACGGTCCGAAGACCAGCCGGCGTACCCGCAGAGGGTCGCCCTGTCGGTGGGCTTCAGTCTCTCGGACATCGATGACGGACTCCTGGGCCACTTCCGGGACCTCGCCGAGGTGCTGCCCGTCGAGGAGCCGGAGCCGCACCGGGTACGCCTCCTCGGGTGCTCCCTGCGGGGTCCGCTGCGGGACGTGGTGGAGGGCCGGAGGGAACGACGGCTCGCCTACCGGCACCTCGACGCCCTGGACGCCGCCGGGGAGGTCCTTTCCGTGGCGGGGAACCCGGACATCGTCGGCTGGGAGCCGTCCCCGCGCGGGCCGGGCCTCTACGACCTGACCGTGCACATGGATCCCCAGCCGCCGGTCGTCGCCGCGATCTGGCCGCTGTGGCGCGAGGGCCGGCCGGCCGTCCCCAACCTGTGGGCGCAGTTCGATCCCACGGGCCGGGCCCGCTGGCTCGACCCGGCCGTGTACCACCGCACGGGCCCGGACCGCCCGGCCGGCGGCACCTACCACCTCGACGGGCGCCACGTCACCGACTCCGAAGGCTTCTTCTGCGCCCTCGGCGAGGCCGTCAACGGCCCCGGCGGGTACTTCGGACGCTGCCTGAACGGCGTCTCGGACGCCCTGGGCGGCGGCTTCGGAGCGACCGGGCCCTTCACCCTCGTCTGGCACGACCACGAGGTGGCCCGCCGCTGCCTGGGCGTCCAGCCGCTGACCCGCTACCCCGTGACCTTCCCCGAACTCCTCTCCTTCCTCCGGGAAAAGCGCATCGACGTGGTCCTGGCCTGAGTTGTCCACAGGCCCGGGCGGCTGTCAGTGCTGTGCCTCACCATGAACACATGAACGAGAACGAGCAATTGCTGGAGCAAGTCACCGCCCGAGTCCGGGACTCCGCGGGCGAGCGCCGAAAACCCCTGCCCGGCCCCCTGGCGGACGGGGAAGCCGAGTTCAGCGCCCGCTGGGGGCCCTGAGCCGGCCCCGCACCGCGTAGGCCAGCGCCCCCAGCGTCAGCACCGCCGCGCCCGTCACCGCCGACGTGAGGGGCAGCGCGCAGGCGAGCAGCACACAGCCGGACAGCCCCGCCGCTGCCACGGCACGACCCTTGACAACTGAACCAAGAGTCCATGCGGAGGCGTTCGCGATCGCGTAGTAGACCAGTACTCCGAAAGAGGAGAAACCGATAGCGCCCCGCAGGTCGGCGGTGGCCGCGAGCACCGCCACCACCGCACCCACGGCCAGCTCCGCGTGGTGCGGCACCTGATGCCGGGGATGCACGGCGGCCAGCGTGCGCGGCAGATGGCCGTCCCGCGCCATCGCCAGAGCCGTCCGCGACACCCCCAGCACGAGGGCCAGCAGAGAGCCCAGCGCGGCCAGCGCCGCACCCACCCGGACGACCGGGGCCATACCGGGCCGGCCGGCCGCCCGCACCGCGTCGGCCAGCGGGGCCGACGATCCCGCCAGCCCGTCGGCACCGAGCACCGACAGGGCCGCCACCGCCACGGCGGCGTACACGAGCAGGGCGATCCCCAGCGCGAGCGGCACCGCGCGCGGGATCGTGCGCTGCGGATCGCGCACCTCCTCGCCCAGGGTGGTGATCCGGGCGTAGCCCGCGAACGCGAAGAACAGCAGACCGGCGCCCTGCAACAGCCCGGCCGCGCCGCCCCACTCCCCGCCCACCAGCCGGCCCGCATCGGCCGTGCCCGAGCTCAGGCACGCCACCACGACCCCGGCCAGCACCGCCAGTACCGCCGCCACGATCAGCCGGGCGATCCGGGCGGACTTCTGTACCCCGCCGTAGTTCGCGGCGGTCAGCGCCACCACCGCCGCCACGGCCACCTCGTGCTCCCGCCCGGGCCACGCGTACGCCCCGACGGTCAGCGCCATCGCCGCGCAGGAGGCCGTCTTGCCGACGACGAACGCCCAGCCGGCCAGATACCCCCAGAAGGGGCCGAGCCGCTCGCGCCCGTACACGTAGGTCCCGCCGGAGGCCGGATAGCGGGCGGCGAGCCGCGCCGAGGAGTGCGCGTTGCAGTAGGCCACGAGGGCCGCCAGGGCCAGTGCGGCCAGGAGCCCGCCGCCCGCCGCGCGCGCCGCCGGGGCGAGGGCGGCGAAGATGCCGGCGCCGACCATGGCGCCGAGCCCGACCACGACGGCGTCGGACACCCCCAGGGTGCGCTTCAGTTGGTTGTCCACCGGCGGGAGGGTAACCGGCCTAGATGACGCCCTCACGGCCGGGAAGAGGCATCCGCTTGCGCTCCCAGCCCTCCAAGGCGGTCAGGCAGGCGTGGTCGAGGTGCCGCAGCCCGCTGAGGTCGAGCCGCACCGGCCCGTGCGGCAGCGCCTCCAGGGAGTCCAGCAGCTTGGGCAGCCGCAGGAAGCTGGCGTTGCCCACGACCCGCACGCACAGCTCGTCGCCCTCCCACACCTCCTCGACGTGCACGTGGGAGGTCTCCCAGGCGGCCTTGGCCACGGCGAGGCCCAGCCCCACGAGCACCCCCTCGAAGAGGCTGGTGGCCAGGATCGAGACGGCCGTCACCACCAGCACCACCGCCTCGCCCCGGTGGGTCCGCCACAGGGCGGCCACCGCCCGCGCCGGCAGCAGCTTCCAGCCCGCGTGCAGCAGCACCCCGGCGAGCGCCGCGAGCGGCACCACCTCCAGCACCTGCGGCAGCGCCACGGCGAACAGCAGCAGCCAGGCCCCGTGCAGGATCCGCGACGCCCGGGTGCGGGCCCCTGCCTCCACGTTGGCGGAGCTGCGCACGATGACGGCGGTCATCGGCAGGGCCCCGAGCAGCCCGCACACCGCGTTGCCGATGCCCTGGGCGACCAGCTCGCGGTCGTAGTCGGTGCGCGGTCCCTCGTGCATCCGGTCGACGGCGGCGGCGCTGAAAAGGGTCTCGGCGGAGGCGATCAGCGCGAGCGCCACCACGGTCCCCACGGCCCCCACCGAGGCCAGCGTGCCGAAGTCCGACCAGCTGGGCAGGGCCACGGCGTCCAGCACCCCGGTCACCCGCACGGTCTCGACGGGCAGCGGCAGCAGCGCGGCCGCGGCGGTGGCGGCCGCGACCCCGACGAGCGCCCCCGGTACGACGCGCAGCCGGGCCGGCGCCCGCCGCCAGAGCACCAGCACGGCGATGGTCCCCGCGCCGAGCGCCACGGCGGCCCAGTCGGCCTGCGCGCCGAGCTCGTGCACCCCGCCCAGCTTGGCGAGGGTCTTCCCGGGGGCCGGGACCCCGCCGAGGGCGTAGAGCTGCCCGGCGATCAGCACGAGCCCGATCCCGGCCAGCATCCCGTGCACGACGGCAAGGGAGATCGCCCGGAACCACCGCCCCAGCCGCAGGGCGCCCAGGCCCAGCTGCACCATGCCGGCGGCCAGCACCAAGACGCCGAGCGCGGGCAGGCCGTAGCTGTCCACGGCTTCGTAGACGAGGACGGTCAGCCCGGCAGCGGGCCCGCTGACCTGGAGCGCGCTGCCCCGGAACCAGCCGGTGACCAGCCCGCCCACCACCCCGGTGACGATCCCCAGCTCGGCGGGTACACCGGAGGCGACGGCGACCCCGACGCAGAGCGGGAGCGCCACCAGCGCGACGACGACGGACGCCCCGAGGTCCGCTCGGAAACTGCCGGCCCCAGGCATGCGGGAACCCCCTTGTGACACGGTGACGGATGTCACCCAGCCTTGTGGGGCGCGCCCGGCCGCGCCCAGTCACCACCGGGGGGCCGGGCGGGAGCGCGCGCCGCTCACGCCGGGCACACACCACGGGCGCCGAAACGGCGAAGGGCACAACGCGGGCGCCCGCCGGCAAAGCCCCGGCGATCCGCCCCCGTTGTGCCCCACGGGGTCCGATCAGCGACGTACGCGCAGGTCAGCGGTAGGTCAGCGGTAGTTCACGAACTGGATGGCGAAGTCCAGGTCCTTGCCCTTGAGGAGGGCCTGGACGGCCTGGAGGTCGTCACGGCTCTTGGAGGTGACGCGCAGTTCCTCGCCCTGGACCTGGGCCTTGACGCCCTTGGGACCCTCGTCCCGGATGATCTTCGCGACCTTCTTGGCGTTCTCCTGGGAGATGCCCTCCTGGATCGTCGCGAAGATCTTGTACTCCTTGCCGGACAGCTGCGGCTCGCCGGCGTCCAGCGCCTTCAGCGAGATCCCGCGCTTGACCAGCTTGCTCTGGAACGTGTCGAGGATGGCCTTGACGCGCTCCTCGCCGTTCGCCTCCATCAGGATCTTCTCGCCGGACCAGGAGATCGAGGCGCCGGTGCCCTTGAAGTCGTAGCGCTGCGAGATTTCCTTGGCGGCCTGGTTGAGGGCGTTGTCGACCTCCTGCCGCTCGACCTTCGAGACGATGTCGAAACTGGAGTCGGCCATGTGCTGTGGCTCCTTGAAGTCGGCTGTGGTGTGCCCCGGAGGGCCGCGGCCGGACATCCCCGGCCCGCTCCGCAAAGCCTAGCCACCGCACCCGCGTGAGGCGCTGATCAATCCGGTGGCGAAGCACCCCCGCACATCAGGTATCGTTTACGTCGTTGCCAGGGAACGACGCCGAAAGGCGGAGGAACCCGGGCGGCATCCCATGGCGGTGTGCCCGAGTGGCCAATGGGAGCGGACTGTAAATCCGTCGGCTTAGCCTACCCAGGTTCGAATCCTGGCGCCGCCACGCGAGTGGAACCCCCGTTCATCTGCGGAAACGCAGTGGGCGGGGGTTTCTTCGCATAGCTAGGGAGCGGTCACCGTCAGGTGGTAGGTCGTGTCCACCCAGAAGCCGTTCGCGGCCGCCGCGTCGATCTCCAGGACGAACTGGCCCGGCGGAAGCGGATCGAGAGCACCCCACAGGCCCCACGCGACCTGGGGTATCCCCATGACGGGGAAGGGCTTCGAGACGAACTCGCGCAGGGGCAGCGGAGTGCTGTTCAGCGCCGCCGATGCCCGCGTCACCTCCAGCCGCCACGGCTTCGTCAGGAACGGCACCGCCGGACGCTTGGTGTTCAGCACCGGGAAGAACAGCGGGCGCCCCGCCGGCACGCTGCACCGGCGCACCACCCGGCCGCCGTGCGTGCCCGCCAGGAACCACAGGTCTGCCGGCTGCCGCCGTCCGGCGTAGGCCCCCGTTGTGTCCGCCACCGGGCTCTCGTCCGCAGGGGCCGTGAGCGCCCACTTCCACCACCGGGCCGCCAGCCGGCCCCCCTCGACCTCGCCGACCTGCCAGTTCCCGTCGCCCATGCCCCGCCCCGGTCCCCCCTTCGGCCGCCCCCTGCGGCCGGATTCCGGGTGACCCTATCGGCCCCCACGGCGCACCGAACCGGGCGGACGGTCGTTCACGGGGCGTGAAACGGACTTCGGACACACGCGGAAAGGTCGGCGGCGGCGTCCTGATGGCCCTGCTCGGCGCCGGGATCCCGGCCCTGGTCGGAGCGGCACTGCACGGCCACGCGGGGGAGCCCTACCGGGAGACGAGGCTCTACTTCGGCACGCAGCGCGCCGAAGGCCACCAGCCCGTCGGGAAGGCGGAGTTCATGGGCTTCCTCGACCGCGAGGTCACCCCCGACTTCCCCGAGGGCCTCACCCTCCACGACGGGTACGGCCAGTGGCGCGGCGCGGACGGCACGATCGTCCACGAGGCCGCGTACGAAGTCGTGCTGCTCTACCCCGAGAAGGAGGCGGCCGAGCGCGGCGCCCGCGTCGAGCGGATCCGGCAGGCCTACGAGCAACAGTTCCGGCAGGGCTCGGTCGGGCGCTCCGACGACGAGCTGGAAGCCGAGTTCTGACCTGCGCCGGCCGGTGTTTGACGGAGGGTCGGGCCGGGCGGAGTCAGTTCCCGGCCACGTCCTTCACGGCGACCTGGACCGGGGTCGCCCCCGACAGGAGCTCCAGCGTCAGACCGGCCGTCGCCGGAGTCTCGACCAGTTCCGCGAGCACCGCCGCCACGTCGTCCCGCGTCACACTGCCCGGCCCGGTACGCGCCTCCAGCCGGACCAGCCCCGTACCGGGATCGTCGGTCAGCACGCCCGGGCGCACGATCGTCCACTCCAGACCCAGCCGGGTCCGCAGGTGGTCGTCGGCCTCGCCCTTCGCCCGCAGGTACGCGTCGAAGACCTCGGCCCCCTCGTGCCGTGAGTCCGACCCCATCGTCGAGACCATCAGGAAGCGGCGCACACGGGCCCGTTCGGCGGCGTCGGCGAACAGCACCGCCGCCCCCCGGTCCACGGTCTGCTTGCGCTCCGGGCCGCTGCCGGGACCCGCTCCGGCGGCGAACACCGCCACGTCCGCGCCCTGCAGGATCCCCGCCACGTGCTCGACCGACGCCGACTCCAGGTCGCACAGCACCGGTTCGGCGTCGACCTCGCGCAGATCGGCGCCCTGCTCCGGGTCCCGGATGATCCCGGCGACCTCGTACCCGCGCGCGGCGAGCAGGCGCTCCAGCCGCAGCGCGATCCGACCGTGTCCACCCGCGATGACGATGCGCATGTCCCGACCGTACGACGACCCGGGCGCCCCCGCCCGCGAACGCCCGGGGAACACTCAGGGGCCGGGCTCCATACGGCCCTGCCGGGGCAGGTCCAGGGCCACCGCGACCGCCGAGTCGCAGTACTCCCGTACGGCACTCGTCCGGGCTACCACCCGCCCCCGGTGGACCACGATCCGGCTGTAGGCCAGCGACAGCACCCCGGCGATCCGGTCCCCGCGCACGGCGAGCAGCTCCGCCGGGAAGCCGGCCTCCACCCGCACCTCAGGCAGGGCCATGGCCTCGCGGGCGGCGGCGCTGACCGCGTCGTACGCCTCGGAGGCGCGCAGCCCGCCCTGGGAAGCCAGCAGGTAGGCGGCTTCCAGGGGGTCGCCCCGCCCGACCGGGTTCCCCGCGTCCCGCAGCGCCCCGCTGCCGGCGGCGACCCGGACCCCGGCGGACCGCAGGAGCCGTACGGGGGCGGTGCGCAGACCGCGCCGCTCCAGCGCGGAGCAGTCGCCCTGGGGCAGGCAGGTGACCCGTACGCCGGCCGCCGCGAGCTGGTCGGCGGCGCGGGAGGCGGCGTCCAGCGGGAGCCGGGACAGGCCGCCGCAGGGGCCGATGGTCACCCCGGGCCGCAGCCCGCCGGCCATCGCCGCGAGCCGGGCGAGGCGGCCCGGGTCGTCACCGTCGGTGTGCAGGTCCACGGGGCAGCCGTGCTCGGCGGCCAGCTCCAGGACCGCCTCGAGGAAGCCCGTCGGGTCGGGGTCCAGGTCGGGACAGCCGCCGATCACGGAGGCGCCCATCTTCACGGCGTCGCGCAGCATCGCGAGCCCGTCGGCCCCGGCCGCCCCGGTCAGCAGCCGGGGCACCGCCACCGTGGCCAGGTCGGTGAGCCCGCGCAGGGAGCGGCGGGCCTGGAGGGAGGCCTCCAGGGGGCCCAGCCCGTGCACGTCGCCGATCCGGACGTGGGAGCGCACGGCGGTGGCCCCGTGCCCGAGCTGGAGCAGCGCCGCCTCGGTGGCCCGGCGCTGCACCTCGTCGGGGGCGTACGAGACGGGCCCCTCGCCGTCGGCGGTCAGGGCGGTGTCCCCGTGGGCGTGCGGCTCGGCGGGGGCGGGCAGGAGCAGGTAGCCGCGCAGGTCGACCCGGGCCAGGGCGGGGGTCGGGAGGCTGCCCGCGGTACCGACGGCCTGGATGCGGCCGCCGCTGAGCCGGACGTCGACGGTGCGCCCGTCGGTCAGCCGGGCCCCGGTGAGCAGGAGGCCTGCGGCCTCGGGGGCGGGGCCGCCGGCGGGACCGCGGGCCCGGGCGTGCCCGGAGCCGTCGGCCGGGCCCCCTGAGGGGTTGCGCGGGGAATGGGACGGCTGCTGCGGCTGGCTGTCGGACATCGCGCTCCTGCGGGGGCTCGGGCGGTTCCAGGGCCGTGGCCGCAGCCCGCGGCCCAAGATCACGCAGCGTGCTCAGAGCCTAGGGCGCGGGGCTCCCCGGTTCGGGGAAGAGCGCAATAGTCGTACCGGTGTGGTGCCCACGCGCCCCGGCGTCCCCGAGCGCGCCCGCGTGACGGCGTGACGGGTGGTGCGCCTGTGACCCCGGACACAAACGGGCCCGAAAGTGGCCTGGGAGAGGCCCGCGGCCGATCGGGAAAGGCCGGCGGGGTCCTTGCGAGCCCAGTCCCCCCAAAGGATTTGGGCGATCGGCGCGCAACCGTGTAATGTCTTCCTCGCTCGCCCCAATAGCTCAGTCGGTAGAGCGTCTCCATGGTAAGGAGAAGGTCTGCGGTTCGATTCCGCATTGGGGCTCTGGTGAGAGAGGTTCCCCGCCCTCGGGCGGGGAACGGATCTCATCAAAGCGGCGTAGCTCAGTCGGTAGAGCAAGCGGCTCATAATCGCTGTGTCACCGGTTCAAGTCCGGTCGCCGCTACCACACCCAGTAGCCGATTGCGGGGTCGGTCTCCCGATCGGCTACTCTTTTATGCGTTCATCCGTCCCATAGTCCGTCCAAGGAGCACTCACGTGGCTGCCACCGACGTCCGCCCGAAGATCACGCTGGCCTGCGTGGAGTGCAAGGAGCGGAACTACATCACCAAGAAGAACCGGCGTAACAACCCGGACCGTCTTGAGATGAAGAAGCACTGCCCGCGCTGCAACTCGCACACCGCGCACCGCGAGACCCGCTAATCACTGGCGAAGTCTCCGCATAGGCACTGTCACGAGGTCGTCCCCTTCCAGGGGGCGGCCTCGTGTCGTTTCTGCGCCGTTTCCTTGATCCGTTTCCTTGATCCGGAATCCCTTCAACAGGAGGTAGTGAGCCATGGCCCTCGACCAGTCCTTCGTGGGGCGGACCTACCCGCCCACCGAGCCGTACGAGGTCGGCCGGGAGAAGATCCGCGAATTCGCGGTAGCGGTGGGCGACGCGAATCCCGTCTACACCGACCCCGAAGCCGCCAAGGCGCTCGGCCACCAGGACGTGATCGCCCCGCCGACCTTCGTGTTCGCCATCACCTTCGCGGCGGCGGGCCAGGTCGTCGAGGACCCGCAGCTGGGCCTGGACTACAGCCGCGTCGTGCACGGCGACCAGAAGTTCGCGTACGTCCGCCCCGTGCGCGCGGGCGACCGGCTCACCGTGACCTCCACCATCGAGGCCGTGAAGTCGCTCGCCGGCAACGACATCATCGACATCCGCGGCGAGGTCCACGACGAGTCCGGCGAGCACGTGGTGACCGCGTGGACCAAGCTCGTCTCCCGCGCCCCCGAGGAGGCCTGAGATGACCGCACAGATCCAGTACGCCGACGTCGAGGTCGGCACCGAGCTCCCCGCGGCGTCCTTCCCCGTGACCCGCGCCACCCTCGTCCGCTACGCCGGGGCCTCGGGTGACTTCAACCCGATCCACTGGAACGAGAAGTTCGCCAAGGAGGTCGGGCTGCCGGACGTGATCGCGCACGGCATGTTCACCATGGCCGAGGCGATCCGCGTCGTGACCGACTGGGTCGGCGACCCGGGCGCGGTCGTCGAGTACGGCGTCCGCTTCACCAAGCCGGTCGTCGTCCCGAACGACGACCAGGGCGCCCTGATCGAGGTCACCGCCAAGGTCGCGCAGAAGCTGGACGACAACCGCGTACGGGTCGACCTGACGGCGATGAGCGCCGGCCAGAAGGTCCTGGGCATGTCCCGCGCGGTGGTCAGGCTGGCCTGAGCGGCCGCCCGACCGGCGGGCCGAGGCGCGGGGGACCACCCCGCGCCCCCTCCCGCCCCCTGCTCCTCCGGCCGCGCACCACACCCCTTGACGTAGTTAGTGATTGAGTACTAACTTTCTATCCATGGCAAGGATGAGTGCGGACGAGCGACGCGAGAGCGTCATCCGCGCCGCGATCCACGAGTTCGCGCGCGGCGGCTACCACGGGACCTCCACGGAGGCGATCGCCAAACGCGTCGGGGTCTCGCAGCCGTACCTCTTCCGGCTGTTCCCGGGCAAGAAGGCGATCTTCCTGGCCGCCGCCGTGCGCTGCCTGGAGACCACCCGCAAGGTCTTCGCCGAGGCCGGCGAGGGACTGCACGGCGAGGAGGCCCGCACCGCCATGGGCGAGGCCTACATCCGGCTGATCGCCGAGGACCCGACGGTGCTGCAGATGCAGCTCCAGATGTACGTCGCCGTGGCCGCCGCCGAGGCCGCCGGAGACCGTGAGCTCGGCGAGCTCGTACGGGCCGGCTGGCTGGAGCTGTGGGACACCATCCGCATCCCGCTCGGCGGGGAGGTCGAGGCCACGGTCTTCATGGCGCAGGGGATGCTCATCAACACCCTGTCCGCCATGGGGTTCCCGTCCGGCCACCGGATCTGGAACGGCTTCCCCGGCGACGTCGACAAGGCGGCCGGCTCGCTCGGCGGCGGCCAGGTGTGAGGTGCGGGGCCGTGCGCGGCCCGGCCTTCTTCTGCCCATGAAAGTTAGTCAGCAATAACTAACAAAACCCCAGGGGGAAGCATGACGCAGCAAAAGCTCCAACGGCCCGCGGTCTGGGCCCTCGTCCTCACCGGCGCCGCCAGCTTCATGGCCGCCCTCGACAACCTCGTCGTCACCACCGCCCTCCCCGCCATCCGCGCCGACCTCGGCGGCAAGCTGGAGGACCTGGAGTGGACGGTGAACGCCTACACCCTCACCTTCGCCGTCCTGCTGATGTTCGGCTCCGCCCTCGGGGACCGCTTCGGCCGCCGCCGGCTCTTCATCGCCGGACTCGCCGTCTTCAGCGCGGCCTCCGCCGCGGCCGCCCTCTCGCCCGGGATAGGCCAGCTCATCGCCGCCCGCGCCGTCCAGGGCGCCGGAGCCGCGGTCATGATGCCGCTCAGCCTCACCCTCCTCACCGCCGCCGTCCCGGCCGCCCGCCGCGGCGCGGCCCTCGGGATCTACGGAGCCGTGACCGGACTGGCCGTCGCCAGCGGCCCCCTCATCGGCGGCAGCCTCACCGAACACATCTCCTGGCAGTGGATCTTCTGGCTGAACGTGCCCATCGGCCTCGCCCTGATCCCGCTCGCCCGCCTGCGCCTCGCCGAGTCCACCGCCCCGGGCGCCCGCCTCGACCTCCCCGGCACCCTCCTCATCAGCGGCGGCCTCTTCGGCATCGTCTACGGCCTGGTCAACGCCAACGCCCACGGCTGGACCAGCGCCCCCGTCCTCACGGGTCTCCTCGCGGGCAGCGCCCTCGTCGGCGGCTTCGTCCACCACGGCTTCCGTAACGCCAACCCCATGCTCCCCATGCGCCTCTTCCGCAGCCGGGGCTTCTTCGGGATCAACTTCGCCAGCCTGCTGATGTACCTCGGCATGTTCGGGTCGATCTTCCTGCTCAGCCAGTTCCTCCAGGGCGTCGCCGGCTACTCGCCGACCGAAGCCGGCCTGCGCATGCTTCCCTGGACCGGCATGGGCATGATCGTCGCCCCCCTCGCGGGGATTCTGGCCGACCGGATCGGCGGCCGCCCCGTCGTCGTCGCCGGACTCGCCCTCCAGGCGATCGGCCTCGGCTGGTTCGCGACGGTCCTGAGCCCCGGCGTCTCCTACGCCGCCCAGCTCCCGGCGCTCGTCCTCAGCGGGATCGGGATGTCCCTCTACTTCGCCCCGGCCAACCACGTGCTCATGTCCACCGTGGCCCCCGCCGACCAGGGCAGGGCCTCCGGCACCAACAACGCCCTCCGCGAGGTCGGCGGCGCCCTCGGAGTCGCCGTCCTCGCCTCGGTCTTCTCCGCCCGGGGCGGCTACGAGACCCCGCAGTCCTTCACCGACGGCACCGTCCCCGCCCTGTGGATCGGCGCCGCCGCGGTCGCCCTGGCCGCCGCGCTCGCCCTGCTGCTGCCCCGCGGCTCCAAGCGGCCCTCCCCGGCTCCGGCCGCCGCCGCGACCCCGTCCGCCCCCATGCCCGAGGTGACCGCCGCCGGCTGAAACCCAGCCCGCCATGTACTACCCAAACACCGGTACGGCCCATTACGATCCGTACGACCCAAGGGGCGCTGTCACCCCTTACTCCCCGCGCGGCCCGACCTGGATCCGAACCAAAGCGAAGGAGCCCAGCCATGCCCGACATCCCCTGGATCACCCCCACCGCCCCCGCCCCCGACGCCGAGGTCTACGTCATGGCCTCCCGCTTCGAAACCGCCACCCTCGCGGGCGCCTTCAAGTTCTTCCTCAAGGCACCCGGCATCATCGGCCAGATCCGCAAGGCCCCCGGCGCCCACGGCGCCGCCCTCCGCGCCCGCGTCCTCGGCCGGACCTTCCTCACCCTCTCCGCCTGGGAGGACCGCGACGCCCTCTACCGCTTCGCCCGCAGCGAGCCCCACCGCTCCAGCTCCCGCGCGGCCAGCGCCTACATGAAGGAATCCGCCTTCACCTACTGGACCGTTCCGGCCTCGGAACTCCCCCTCACCTGGGCCGAGGCCGAGCGCCGCCTGGCCGAGCCGAAACAGAGCCACTGAGTGCCCCGCCGGGATGCGAGGGGGACGGACCGTACTCTTGTCCACGTGCAGGAACTCCACGACGCCCCCCTCGCCCCGCTGACCACCTTCCGCCTCGGCGGCCCCGCGGCCCGGCTGGTCACCGCGACCACCGACGCCGAGGTGGTCGAAACCGTCCGCGCCGCGGATGCCGCAGGCACTCCGCTCCTGGTCATCGGCGGCGGCAGCAACCTGGTCATCGGCGACCAGGGCTTCGACGGCACCGCCCTGCGCATCGCCACCACCGGCTTCACCCTCGACGGCACCACCCTGGAGCTCGCCGCCGGCGAGAACTGGAGCGACGCCGTCGCCCGCACCGTCGAGGCCGGCCTCGCCGGCATCGAATGCCTCGCCGGCATCCCCGGCTCCGCCGGCGCCACCCCGATCCAGAACGTCGGGGCGTACGGCCAGGAGGTCTGCGACACCATCACCGAGGTCGTCGCCTACGACCGCACCACCGGCGAGACCGTCACCCTGGCCGCCGCCGACTGCGCCTTCCGGTACCGCAACAGCCTCTTCAAGGACCAGCCCGACCGCTACGTCGTCCTGCGCGTGCGCTTCGCCCTGGAGGACGCGGGCGGCCTCTCCGCCCCCGTCAAGTACCCCGAGACGGCCCGCGCCCTCGGCGTCGAAGCCGGCGACCGCGTCCCGGCCGCCGTCGCCCGCGAGACCGTCCTGCGCCTGCGCGCCGGCAAGGGCATGGTCCTCGACCCCGCCGACCACGACACCTGGTCCGCCGGCTCCTTCTTCCACAACCCGATCCTCACCGCCGAGGCCTACGCCGCCTTCCTCGCGCGCGTCGAGGACCGCCTCGGCCCCGACACCGCCCCGCCCGCCTACCCGGCCGGCGAGGGCCGTACGAAGACCAGCGCGGCCTGGCTGATCGACAAGGCCGGCTTCACCAAGGGCTACGGCACCGGCCCCGCCCGCATCTCCACCAAGCACACCCTCGCCCTCACCAACCGCGGCGAGGCCACCACGGAGGACCTGCTGGCCCTGGCCCGCGAGGTCGTCGCCGGGGTCCACGCGGCCTTCGGCGTCACCCTCGTCAACGAGCCGGTGACGGTCGGCGTCCGCCTCTGAGATGAACTGCCCCCTGCACGGGGCCGGCACGGACCCCACACGCCTCGTGGGACGCCGGATCAGCCGGGTGGTCGCGTCCTGGCACATCTGCGAGGGCGAGCGCTCCGAGGCCCCCCTCGACGTCTGGCTGATCGACAGCGCCGGCGAGTCCACCCGCATCACCACCGGGTCCGACCAGTGCCTCATCGTCGAGTCCGCCCCGCCCCACGAGCCGTACGACCTGGGGGAGTGGGGCCGGATCGAGGTCGGCGAGGACCTCGGGGAGCACCCGTTCCTGCGCCACCTCGGCCAGACCGTCGAATCGGTCGCCGAATTCGCCCTGCCCGAGCAGGGCCGCACCCACCTGGAGATCGGCTTCCCCGACGGACACCGGGTACGGGCCGACTGCCACCAAGGGGACCTGCGGCTCACCCGGTGAGCCAGTGCTCGATCCCGTCCAGCAGCTTCGCCTTGACCTCCTCCGGCGCCGCCGAACCCCGCACCGACTGACGGGCCAGCTCGGCGAGCTCCGCGTCCGTGAAGGCGTGGTGGCGGCGGGCGATCTCGTACTGGGCCGCCAGCCGGGACCCGAACAGCAGTGGGTCGTCCGCGCCCAGTGCCATCGGCACCCCGGCCTCGAAGAGGGTGCGCAGCGGCACGTCCTCGGGCCGCTCGTACACGCCGAGGGCGACGTTGGACGCCGGGCAGACCTCGCAGGTGATCTGCCGGTCCGCCAGCCGCTTCAGCAGCCGGGGGTCCTCGGCGGCCCGGACGCCGTGCCCGATGCGGGCGGCGTGCAGGTCGTCGAGGCAGTCGCGGACCGAGGCGGGGCCGGTGAGCTCGCCGCCGTGCGGGGCCGCCAGCAGGCCGCCCTCACGGGCGATGGCGAACGCCCGGTCGAAGTCGCGGGCCATGCCGCGGCGCTCGTCGTTGGAGAGCCCGAAGCCGACGATCCCCCGATCGGCGTAACGGACGGCCAGCCGGGCGAGGGTGCGGGCGTCCAGGGGGTGCTTCATGCGGTTGGCGGCGATCAGCACCCGCATGCCCAGCCCGGTCTCGCGGGAGGCCGCGTCGACGGCGTCGAGGATGATCTCGACGGCCGGGATCATGCCGCCCAGCAGGGGGGCGTAGGAGGTGGGGTCGACCTGGATCTCCAGCCAGCCGCTGCCGTCCCGCACGTCCTCCTCGGCGGCCTCGCGGACCAGACGCCGGATGTCCTCGGGCTCGCGCAGGCAGGAGCGGGCGGCGTCGTAGAGGCGCTGGAAGCGGAACCAGCCGCGCTCGTCGGTGGCCCGGAGCTTGGGCGGCTCCCCGGCGGTCAGGGCGTCGGGCAGGCGGACGCCGTACTTGTCGGCCAGCTCCAGCAGGGTCGACGGGCGCATCGAGCCGGTGAAGTGCAGGTGCAGGTGGGCCTTCGGCAGAAGCGTGAGATCGCGTACGTGCTCCATCTGGTGATCCTGCCGCATCGGTCACCCGAATGGCAGCGGATTACCTGAACGGGACATTGCTCGAACGTGAATCTGACACCGGGAACGCCGGAGCGGCGCCGCCCCCGGTGGGGTGACGCCGCTCCGATCGGGTGACGGTTACGCCTTGGCCTCGGCCAGGAGGTTCTGGATGCGGGTCACGCCCTCGACCAGGTCCTCGTCGCCCAGGGCGTAGGACAGGCGCAGGTAGCCGGGGGTGCCGAAGGCCTCGCCCGGGACGACCGCGACCTCGGCCTCGTCGAGGATCAGGGACGCCAGCTCCGCGGAGGTCTGCGGGCGCTTGCCGCGGATCTCCTTGCCGAGCAGCTCCTTCACCGACGGGTACGCGTAGAACGCGCCCTCGGGGGTCGGGCAGAACACGCCGTCGATCTCGTTGAGCATCTTGACCATCGTCTGGCGGCGGCGGTCGAAGGCCTTGCGCATCTCGGCCACGGCCTCCAGGTCGCCGGAGACGGCGGCCAGCGCGGCGACCTGGGCCACGTTGGAGACGTTGGAGGTGGCGTGCGACTGCAGGTTGGTCGCGGCCTTGATGACGTCCTGCGGGGCGATGACCCAGCCCACGCGCCAGCCCGTCATGGCGTACGTCTTGGCGACGCCGTTGACGACGATGCACTTGTCGCGCAGCGCCGGCACCAGCACGGGCAGCGAGGTGAACTTCGCGTCCCCGTAGACCAGGTGCTCGTAGATCTCGTCCGTCATCACCCACAGGCCGTGCTCGGCGGCCCACTCGCCGATCGCCTTCGCGTCGGCCTCGCTGTAGACCGCGCCCGTCGGGTTGGACGGGGAGACGAACAGGACGACCTTGGTGCGCTCGGTGCGCGCCGCCTCCAGCTGCTCGACGGAGACCCGGTAGCCGGTGGTCTCGTCGGCGACGACCTCGACCGGGACACCGCCGGCCAGCCGGATCGACTCCGGGTACGTGGTCCAGTACGGGGCCGGGACGATGACCTCGTCGCCCGGGTCGAGGATCGCCGCGAAGGCCTCGTAGATGGCCTGCTTGCCGCCGTTGGTCACCAGGACCTGCGACGCGTCCACCTCGTAGCCGGAGTCGCGCAGCGTCTTGGCGGCGATGGCCTTCTTGAGCTCGGGCAGGCCGCCCGCCGGCGTGTAGCGGTGGAACTTCGGGTCGCGGCAGGCCGCGACCGCCGCCTCGACGATGTAGTCCGGGGTCGGGAAGTCGGGCTCGCCCGCGCCGAAGCCGATCACCGGGCGCCCGGCGGCCTTGAGGGCCTTGGCCTTGGCGTCGACGGCGAGGGTCGCGGACTCGGAGATGGCGCCGATACGGGCGGACACCCGGCGCTCGGAGGAAGGCGTTGCAGAGGTCATGCGGCCAATCGTCCCAGACGCTCCGGAGGCCCCGCACAACGTTTCAGTCACCGGACGGAGGAGGTCCGGATGTCTTCTGTTCGACGTCAGGCCCAGGACCACGTATGCTCTGCTGTCGTTGGTCCTCACCAAACGCCCCAGGGCGCGAGCACTCCGTGCACTCGTCCGGATGCGGTAGGTTGGGAACACAAAGGGTCGTAGCTCAATTGGTAGAGCACTGGTCTCCAAAACCAGCGGTTGGGGGTTCGAGTCCCTCCGGCCCTGCTTCACACTCCTTCTCGGACGTGTGCGCAGGTACGTATTTCGATGCAACGCCGTGCGGCGCAACCGGGCGCGGCTACGGCCACGACCCGGATTCAGGTGAGAGACGTGACGGACGCCCTGGGCTCCATCGACATGCCTGACGCCGACAGCGACACTCGCGAGAAGAAGGCCCGCAAGGGTGGCAAGCGCGGGAAGAAGGGCCCTCTGGGCCGCCTCGCGCTGTTCTACCGCCAGATCGTCGCGGAGCTCCGCAAGGTCGTCTGGCCCACTCGCAACCAGCTCACGACGTACACCACCGTGGTGATTGTCTTCGTCGTCATCATGATCGGTCTGGTGACCGTGATTGACTATGGGTTCCAGGAAGCCATCAAGTTCGTCTTCGGCTGATCCCCGCGGAGGGCGGCGCCTTGATGGGTGCCGCCCGTTTTCGCATGTTCCACCACCTTTTGTATCCAGGAAGAAGCAGCCACCGTGTCTGACCCGAACCTGAACGCGAGCCACGACTCCGTCGAGTCCGTCGAGGACGAGCTCGACATCGTCGAGGCGGCAGACGCTGTGGACCCCGACGAGGTTGAGCTCGCCGACGCCGAGGCCGGCACCGCCGCCGAGGAAGCCGCGCTGCACGTCGAGGACGCCGACGACGAGGCCGACGCGGACGAGGCCGACGAGGCCGACGCCGAGGAAGCCGACGAGGACGCCGAGGACGAGGGCGACGTCGAGGCCGCCGCCGAGGACGAGGAGGAGGCCGAGGAGGCCGCCCCCGCCGAGCCCGTCGACCCGATCCAGGCCCTCCGCGACGAGCTGCGCCTGCTCCCCGGTGAGTGGTACGTGATCCACACCTACGCGGGCTACGAGAAGCGCGTGAAGGCGAACCTGGAGCAGCGTGCCGTCTCGCTGAACGTCGAGGAGTTCATCTACCAGGCCGAGGTGCCCGAGGAAGAGATCGTCCAGATCAAGAACGGCGAGCGCAAGAACGTCCGGCAGAACAAGCTGCCCGGCTACGTTCTCGTCCGCATGGATCTGACGAACGAGTCCTGGGGCGTCGTCCGCAACACCCCCGGCGTCACCGGCTTCGTCGGCAACGCGTACGACCCGTACCCGCTGACCCTGGACGAGATCGTCAAGATGCTCGCCCCGGAGGCGCAGGAGAAGGCCGCCAAGCAGGCTGCCGAGGAGGCCGGCCTGCCGGCTCCCGCCGTCAAGCGCACCATCGAGGTCCTGGACTTCGAGGTCGGCGACTCGGTCACCGTCACCGACGGCCCGTTCGCGACGCTCCAGGCGACGATCAACGAGATCAACCCGGACTCGAAGAAGGTCAAGGGCCTCGTCGAGATCTTCGGCCGCGAGACCCCGGTCGAGCTGAGCTTCGACCAGATCCAGAAGAACTGATCCAGATCTTCTGAGCGACGCTTCCGAAACAGGTCAGACCAGCCCGAAAAAGGCGGTCTGACCTGCTCGGTTTTTAGCCCCGCACCGATACCCGTTATCGTGGTGCGGTATGCCTCCATCCGGATGACCGGAAGGCGGCTGGAAAACTCTCACTAGGACCCGGAGAGAGCAATGCCTCCCAAGAAGAAGAAGGTCACGGGGCTTATCAAGCTCCAGATCAAGGCCGGTGCGGCCAACCCGGCTCCGCCGGTCGGCCCCGCGCTCGGTCAGCACGGCGTCAACATCATGGAGTTCTGCAAGGCCTACAACGCCGCGACCGAGTCGCAGCGTGGCATGGTCGTGCCGGTGGAGATCACGGTCTACGAGGACCGTTCCTTCACCTTCGTCACCAAGACCCCGCCGGCCGCGCGCCTCATCCTGAAGCACGCGGGCATCGAGAAGGGCTCTGGCGAGCCGCACAAGACCAAGGTCGCGAAGCTCACGCGTGACCAGGTCCGCGAGATCGCCACGATCAAGATGCCCGACCTCAACGCGAACGACCTGGACGCCGCCGAGAAGATCATCGCCGGCACCGCCCGTTCCATGGGTGTCACGGTCGAGGGCTGATCCAGCCCCCTCGCAGTTCCCCAGTGGTAGGGCCAAGCGCTGGCCCGTACCACGACTCCATGCCTGAAGCACTTACACAGGAGCAGAAGTGAAGCGCAGCAAGACTCTCCGCGCTGCGGACGCCAAGGTCGACCGGGAGAAGCTCTACGCTCCCCTCGAGGCCGTCCGTCTCGCCAAGGAGACCAGCACCACCAAGTTCGACGCCACCGTCGAGGTTGCCTTCCGCCTGGGTGTCGACCCGCGCAAGGCCGACCAGATGGTCCGCGGCACCGTGAACCTCCCGCACGGCACCGGTAAGACCGCCCGGGTCCTGGTCTTCGCGACCGGTGACCGTGCTGCGGCCGCGGAAGCCGCCGGCGCCGACATCGTCGGCGACGACGAGCTGATCAACGAGATCGCCAAGGGCAACCGCCTGAACGAGTTCGACGCCGTCGTGGCGACCCCGGACCTCATGGGCAAGGTCGGCCGCCTCGGCCGCGTGCTCGGTCCGCGTGGTCTCATGCCGAACCCGAAGACCGGCACCGTCACCATGGACGTCGCCAAGGCTGTCACCGACATCAAGGGTGGCAAGATCGAGTTCCGCGTCGACAAGCACTCGAACCTGCACTTCATCGTCGGCAAGGTCTCCTTCACCGACGAGCAGCTGGTCGAGAACTACGCGGCGGCCCTGGACGAGATCATCCGTCTGAAGCCGTCCGCCGCCAAGGGCCGCTACATCAAGAAGGCTGCCCTGAGCACCACGATGGGCCCCGGCATCCAGCTGGACTCCAACCGCACCCGGAACCTCCTCGTCGAGGAAGACCCGGCCGCGGTCTGAGCCTGACGGCTCGCCCTTCTGGCTGAACGGGCCCCTCCGCCTCCCTCACGGGAGACGGAGGGGCCCGTTTCGTTAACCCAACGTGACCGATATTCGAACGACTTTCCCGTTCCTTTACCGTACGGTCGGCACAGTTCATCGATCACACCAGGGGTGGGGACTCCATGCTCGTGCACCGCAAGAAGACCGCCATGGCCGCGCTGGCCGCCGTACTGCTCGTGGGCGGCGCCACGACCGCCTGCGAGGGCGGCAAGAAGGACGACGCGGGCAAGGCGGGGGCCGCCCGGTCGGCGGCGCCGTCCACCGGCGCCCCGGAGGCCGGCAAGCCCGCTCAGGGGGCGGCCGGGGCCACGCCGGCCGCGTACCTGGAGAAGGTGAAGAAGAAGAACGAGGAGATCACCTCGCTCCACTACTCCATGTCCGGCACCAGTGCGGGCCAGCAGATCTCCGGCGAGGCCTCCATGCGGATCAAGCCGTCCGTGGCCATGTCGATGAAGATGGCCTCGCCCGGCGAGGGCGGGTCGGTGGAGGTCCGTCTGCTCGACGGGGCCATGTTCATGGGCTCCGAGGGCAAGTGGCTGAAGTTCGACCTGAAGAGCCTGGACCCGGCGGCCGCCAAGCAGCTGGACGGCCTCGGCGCCGGCTCCGGCAGCTCCGCCGAGAACCCGGGGGACCGTGCCGGTGACATGCTGACGGCCAAGGACCTCAAGACCGTCGGCGAGGAGACCATCGACGGCGTGAAGACCAAGCACGTCTCCGGGACGGTCACCATCGAGCAGATGCGGGCCTCCCTGGCCACCGCCACGCCCGAGGCCAAGGAGCGCCAGGAGAAGTCCATCCAGAAGATGGAGGGCGAGGGCATCAAGAGCATGAACATGGACATGTGGATCGACGAGAGCGACCACACCAAGCAGTTCCGCATGCGCGCCGAGGCGGCCAAGCGCCCGATGGACATGACGATCAAGGTCCTGGACCTCAACAAGCCGGTCGACGTCGCCGCCCCGCCGGCCGACCAGGTCATGGACCTCGCCGAGCTGGGCAAGGGCTCCGGTCAGGGCTGACCTGCCCGAATAGGTCGATTTGCTTGACGGGGGAACGTTCGCGTACGCTTCCACAGAAGCCAAAGACCGCTGGTCGTTGCTGTGCCCGTTCAGGGTGCGGTGGCCGAAGGATCCGCTACTGCGGACGACCCGCGCAGGTGACTGTGGAATCGTTCCTGGAAATTTTTCCGGTTGAGCTACGCCCTGGCGCCTGCGCCGGGGCGTTTTGTATGTCAGCCCCTTCTGAGCGGTCCTCATCACCCGGAAGGAGGCCGACGCTCTATGGCAAGGCCCGACAAGGCTGCCGACGTAGCCGAGCTTGAGGACAAGTTCCGCAGCTCGAACGCCGTTGTGCTGACCGAGTACCGGGGTCTCACCGTGAAGCAGCTCAAGACGCTGCGTCGTTCGCTCGGTGAGAACGCCCAGTACGCCGTGGTGAAGAACACGCTGACCAAGATTGCGGCTAACAACGCCGGGATCACCTCGCTCGACGACCAGTTCACTGGTCCGACGGGTGCCGCCTTCATCACCGGTGACCCGGTGGAGTCGGCCAAGGGTCTTCGTGACTTCGCCAAGGAGAACCCGAACCTGATCATCAAGGGCGGTGTCCTTGATGGTAAGGCGCTGTCCGCCGATGACATCAAGAAGCTTGCGGACCTCGAGTCCCGCGAGGTTCTGCTCAGCAAGCTGGCCGGCGCGTTCAAGGGCAAGCAGTCCCAGGCTGCCTCGCTCTTCCAGGCGCTGCCGTCGAAGTTCGTCCGCACTGCGGAAGCGCTTCGCGTCAAGCTCGCCGAGCAGGGCGGTGCCGAGTAATTCGGCTCGCGCACTGATCTACGCCGCCTAGTGCGTGGGTCGTAGCGGGCCGTTACGCCCGCCTCTCTATACATCCGGCACCTGCCGAATTAGTGGAAGGATCGCCCATCATGGCGAAGCTCTCTCAGGAAGACCTGCTCGCTCAGTTCGAGGAGATGACCCTCATCGAGCTCTCCGAGTTCGTGAAGGCCTTCGAGGAGAAGTTCGACGTCACCGCCGCCGCGGCCGTCGCCGTTGCCGCCCCGGGTGCCCCCGGCGCCGGCGCCGTTGCCGAGGTCGAGGAGAAGGACGAGTTCGACGTCATCCTCACCGCCGCCGGTGACAAGAAGATCCAGGTCATCAAGGTCGTGCGCGAGCTGACCTCCCTGGGTCTGAAGGAGGCCAAGGACCTCGTCGACGGCACCCCGAAGCCGGTCCTCGAGAAGGCCAACAAGGAAGCCGCTGACAAGGCCGCTGAGGCCCTCAAGGCCGCTGGCGCCTCGGTCGAGGTCAAGTAACACCTCTGAGGCCGCCTGACGGCCTCAACCAAGGGCGATCACCCGTAAGGGTGGTCGCCCTTTGGCGTATTCGCAGTGCCTGACTTGCCCTGGTCTCGTTGGGGAGTAGGGTGATCTTCGTTGTCCCGACGCAGGGTCCGGAGATGATCCGCTCGGAGCACGGGGCCTTGACGAACGGCCAGCGGCGCGCAATTCTCAGACCCGTCGCGAGGTCGCCCGGCTCGATCCGGGATCCGAGGCATGGATCGACTACGAAGAGGGCAGTACTGATACGCGCTCTGTGTGCGGGCGCTGCGGCGCCGGCCGCGGTGTTGGTTGGACGCGGTGTTGGTTGAAGACGTGGGGAAGGGCCTGTTGCCGGTTTCCGGAAACCTGGTCTGGACATCAGTGAGCCAAGTGGCTACACTGACCCTTTGCGCTGCCTGTTAGCTGTCCCCTGCCCGTCGCCAGGGGCATGCCCACGCTCGAGCACACCGGATTGATACGCCCTGACCTGGTCTTTTAGTCCAGCTGGGGAGGCTCTGTCTTCTGTGTCGGCTGGGACCGGTACGCGCGTAGTGAGTCCGAGCCCTCGGAAGGACCCCCTCTTGGCCGCCTCGCGCAACGCCTCGACCAATACGAACACCGGTGCCAGCACCGCCCCGCTGCGCATCTCCTTTGCAAAGATCAAGGAGCCCCTCGAGGTTCCGAACCTCCTGGCGCTGCAGACCGAGAGCTTTGACTGGCTGCTCGGCAACGCCGCCTGGAAGTCTCGCGTCGAGTCGGCGCTTGAGAGTGGACAGGACGTCCCCACCAAGTCCGGTCTGGAAGAGATCTTCGAGGAGATCTCGCCGATCGAGGACTTCTCCGGGTCGATGTCGCTGACGTTCCGCGACCACCGGTTCGAGCCGGCGAAGAACTCCGTCGACGAGTGCAAGGAGCGCGACTTCACGTACGCGGCGCCGCTCTTCGTCACGGCCGAGTTCACGAACAACGAGACCGGAGAGATCAAGTCTCAGACGGTCTTCATGGGCGACTTCCCGCTCATGACCAACAAGGGCACCTTCGTCATCAACGGCACCGAGCGCGTCGTCGTGTCGCAGCTCGTCCGTTCGCCGGGTGTCTACTTCGACTCCTCCATCGACAAGACCTCCGACAAGGACATCTTCTCCGCCAAGATCATCCCGTCCCGGGGTGCCTGGCTGGAGATGGAGGTCGACAAGCGCGACATGGTCGGTGTCCGCATCGACCGCAAGCGCAAGCAGTCCGTCACCGTCCTCCTCAAGGCCCTCGGCTGGACCACCGAGCAGATCCTGGAGGAGTTCGGCGAGTACGAGTCCATGCGCGCCACCCTGGAGAAGGACCACACCCAGGGCCAGGACGACGCGCTGCTCGACATCTACCGCAAGCTGCGCCCGGGCGAGCCGCCGACCCGTGAGGCCGCTCAGACGCTGCTGGAGAACCTCTACTTCAACCCGAAGCGCTACGACCTCGCCAAGGTCGGCCGCTACAAGGTGAACAAGAAGCTCGGCGCCGACGAGCCGCTCGACGCCGGTGTGCTCACCACCGACGACGTCATCGCCACGATCAAGTACCTCGTGAAGCTCCACGCGGGCGAGACCGAGACCGTCGGCGAGTCCGGCCGGGAGATCGTCGTCGAGACCGACGACATCGACCACTTCGGCAACCGTCGTATCCGCAACGTCGGCGAGCTCATCCAGAACCAGGTCCGTACGGGTCTCGCCCGTATGGAGCGCGTCGTGCGCGAGCGCATGACCACCCAGGACGTCGAGGCGATCACGCCGCAGACCCTGATCAACATCCGGCCGGTCGTCGCCTCCATCAAGGAGTTCTTCGGCACCAGCCAGCTGTCGCAGTTCATGGACCAGAACAACCCGCTGTCGGGCCTGACGCACAAGCGTCGTCTCAACGCCCTCGGCCCGGGTGGTCTGTCCCGTGAGCGGGCCGGCTTCGAGGTCCGTGACGTCCACCCGTCGCACTACGGCCGCATGTGCCCGATCGAGACGCCCGAAGGCCCGAACATCGGTCTGATCGGCTCGCTGGCCTCCTACGGCCGCATCAACCCGTTCGGCTTCATCGAGACCCCGTACCGCAAGGTCTCCGAGGGTGTCGTCACCGACGAGGTCGACTACGTCACCGCCGACGAGGAAGACCGCTTCGTCATCGCCCAGGCGAACGCCCGCCTGGACGACGACATGCGCTTCACCGAGAACCGTGTCCTGGTCCGCAAGCGTGGCGGCGAGGTCGACTACGTCGAGCCGTCCGACGTGGACTACATGGACGTCTCGCCGCGCCAGATGGTGTCCGTCGCGACCGCGATGATCCCCTTCCTGGAGCACGACGACGCCAACCGTGCCCTCATGGGCGCGAACATGATGCGCCAGGCCGTTCCGCTCATCAAGGCGGAGGCCCCGCTCGTCGGCACCGGCATGGAGTACCGCTGTGCGGTCGACGCCGGCGACTCGATCAAGGCGGAGAAGGACGGTGTCGTCCAGGAGGTCTCGGCCGACTACATCACCGTCGCCAACGACGACGGCACGTACACCACGTACCGGGTCGCCAAGTTCTCCCGCTCGAACCAGGGCACCTCGGTCAACCAGAAGGTCATCGTCAACGAGGGCGACCGGATCGTCGAGGCCCAGGTCCTCGCCGACGGCCCGGCCACCGAAGAGGGCGAGATGGCCCTCGGCAAGAACCTGCTCGTCGCGTTCATGCCGTGGGAAGGCCACAACTACGAGGACGCGATCATCCTGTCGCAGCGCCTCGTGCAGGACGACGTCCTCTCCTCGATCCACATCGAGGAGCACGAGGTCGACGCCCGTGACACCAAGCTGGGCCCCGAGGAGATCACCCGGGACATCCCGAACGTCTCCGAGGAGGTCCTCGCCGACCTCGACGAGCGCGGCATCATCCGCATCGGTGCGGACGTCGTCGCCGGCGACATCCTGGTCGGCAAGGTCACCCCGAAGGGTGAGACCGAGCTGACCCCCGAGGAGCGCCTGCTCCGCGCGATCTTCGGTGAGAAGGCCCGCGAGGTGCGTGACACCTCGCTCAAGGTGCCTCACGGTGAGATCGGCAAGGTCATCGGTGTCCGCGTCTTCGACCGCGAGGAGGGCGACGAGCTTCCTCCGGGCGTGAACCAGCTGGTCCGCGTCTACGTCGCCCAGAAGCGCAAGATCACCGACGGTGACAAGCTCGCCGGCCGTCACGGCAACAAGGGTGTCATCTCCAAGATCCTCCCGATCGAGGACATGCCCTTCCTCGAGGACGGCACCCCGGTCGACATCATCCTGAACCCGCTGGGTGTCCCGTCCCGAATGAACCCGGGACAGGTCCTGGAGATCCACCTCGGCTGGCTCGCCAGCCGCGGCTGGGACGTCTCCGGCCTCGCGGACGAGTGGGCGCAGCGCCTCCAGGCGATCGGCGCCGACCAGGTCGCCCCCGGCACCAACGTCGCCACCCCCGTCTTCGACGGTGCGCGTGAGGACGAGCTGGCCGGCCTGCTCCAGCACACCATCCCGAACCGTGACGGCGAGCGCATGGTGCTCCCGACCGGTAAGGCGCGCCTGTTCGACGGCCGCTCCGGCGAGCCGTTCCCGGACCCGATCTCGGTCGGGTACATGTACATCCTCAAGCTGCACCACCTGGTCGACGACAAGCTCCACGCCCGTTCGACCGGTCCGTACTCGATGATCACGCAGCAGCCGCTGGGTGGTAAGGCGCAGTTCGGTGGTCAGCGCTTCGGTGAGATGGAGGTGTGGGCGCTTGAGGCATACGGCGCCGCGTACGCGCTCCAGGAACTCCTGACGATCAAGTCCGACGACGTGACCGGCCGCGTGAAGGTCTACGAGGCCATCGTCAAGGGCGAGAACATCCCCGAGCCGGGCATTCCCGAGTCCTTCAAGGTGCTCATCAAGGAAATGCAGTCGCTCTGCCTCAACGTGGAGGTGCTGTCCTCGGACGGCATGTCCATCGAGATGCGCGACACCGACGAGGACGTCTTCCGCGCGGCGGAGGAGCTCGGTATCGACCTGTCCCGGCGCGAGCCGAGCAGCGTCGAAGAGGTCTGACGGGCCTGGCCGGGGGATCTCACCAAGATCCCCCGGCCGCCCCCGGGACCGTTCAGACCATGATTGAGACTCGACCCCGAAAGAGGGATTGACGCACAGTGCTCGACGTCAACTTCTTCGACGAGCTGCGGATCGGCCTTGCCACCGCGGACGACATCCGAACCTGGTCGCACGGCGAGGTCAAGAAGCCGGAGACCATCAACTACCGCACCCTGAAGCCCGAGAAGGACGGACTCTTCTGCGAGAAGATCTTCGGTCCTACCCGGGACTGGGAGTGCTACTGCGGCAAGTACAAGCGTGTCCGCTTCAAGGGCATCATTTGTGAGCGCTGTGGCGTCGAGGTCACGCGCGCCAAGGTGCGCCGTGAGCGCATGGGCCACATCGAGCTCGCCGCTCCCGTTACCCACATCTGGTACTTCAAGGGCGTCCCGTCGCGCCTGGGCTACCTGCTGGACCTCGCGCCGAAGGACCTCGAGAAGGTCATCTACTTCGCCGCGTACATGATCACGTTCGTCGATGACGAGCGCCGTCAGCGCGACCTGCCGTCGCTGGAGGCCCACGTCTCCGTCGAGCGCCAGCAGATCGAGAACCGCCGCGACGCCGACCTCGAAGGCCGCGCCAAGAAGCTCGAGAGCGACCTGGCAGAGCTGGAGGCCGAGGGCGCCAAGGCCGACGTGCGCCGCAAGGTGCGCGAGGGCGCCGAGCGCGAGATGAAGCAGCTCCGCGACCGCGCCCAGCGCGAGATCGACCGCCTCGACGAGGTGTGGAACCGCTTCAAGAACCTCAAGGTCCAGGACCTGGAGGGCGACGAGCTCCTCTACCGCGAGCTGCGTGACCGCTTCGGCACGTACTTCGACGGTTCGATGGGTGCCGCGGCGCTGCAGAAGCGCCTGGAGTCCTTCGACCTGGAGGAGGAGGCCGAGCGCCTCCGCGAGATCATCCGTACCGGCAAGGGCCAGAAGAAGACCCGTGCGCTCAAGCGCCTCAAGGTCGTCTCCGCGTTCCTGCAGACCAGCAACAGCCCCAAGGGCATGGTGCTCGACTGCGTGCCGGTCATCCCGCCGGACCTGCGTCCGATGGTGCAGCTCGACGGTGGCCGCTTCGCGACCTCCGACCTCAACGACCTGTACCGCCGCGTCATCAACCGCAACAACCGCCTGAAGCGCCTTCTCGACCTCGGTGCGCCCGAGATCATCGTGAACAACGAGAAGCGCATGCTCCAGGAGGCCGTGGACGCGCTCTTCGACAACGGTCGTCGTGGCCGCCCGGTGACGGGCCCCGGCAACCGTCCGCTGAAGTCCCTCAGCGACATGCTGAAGGGCAAGCAGGGTCGATTCCGTCAGAACCTTCTCGGTAAGCGTGTGGACTACTCCGCGCGTTCCGTGATCGTCGTCGGTCCGCAGCTGAAGCTGCACCAGTGTGGTCTGCCCAAGGCCATGGCGCTGGAGCTCTTCAAGCCGTTCGTGATGAAGCGCCTGGTCGACCTGAACCACGCGCAGAACATCAAGTCGGCGAAGCGCATGGTCGAGCGCGGCCGCACGGTCGTGTACGACGTGCTCGAAGAGGTCATCGCCGAGCACCCGGTGCTGCTGAACCGTGCGCCCACGCTGCACCGCCTCGGCATCCAGGCCTTCGAGCCCCAGCTGGTCGAAGGCAAGGCCATCCAGATCCACCCGCTCGTCTGCACCGCGTTCAACGCGGACTTCGACGGTGACCAGATGGCCGTCCACCTGCCGCTCTCCGCGGAGGCGCAGGCCGAGGCCCGCATCCTGATGCTGTCCTCGAACAACATCCTCAAGCCGGCCGACGGCCGTCCGGTCACGATGCCGACGCAGGACATGGTCCTGGGTCTGTTCTTCCTGACCACCGACGGTGAGCTCCGTGACGTCAAGGGTGAGGGCCGCGCGTTTGGCTCGACCGCCGAGGCGATCATGGCGTTCGACGCCGGCGAGCTCGCGCTGCAGTCGTCCGTCGACATCCGCTTCCCGGTGGGCACCATCCCGCCGCGCGGCTGGGTGCCGCCGGTCGCCGAAGAGGGCGAGCAGGAGTTCCAGCCGGGCGACAGCTTCCGTCTGAAGACGACCCTGGGCCGTGCGCTCTTCAACGAGCTGCTGCCCGAGGACTACCCGTTCGTCGACTACTCGGTGGGCAAGAAGCAGCTCTCCGAGATCGTCAACGACCTGGCGGAGCGCTACCCCAAGGTCATCGTGGCGGCGACGCTCGACAACCTGAAGGCGGCCGGCTTCCACTGGGCGACCCGTTCGGGCGTCACCGTGGCCATCTCCGACGTCGTCGTGCCCGAGGCCAAGAAGGCCATCGTCGCGGGCTACGAGGCGATGGACGAGAAGGTCCAGAAGCAGTACGAGCGCGGTCTGATCACCAAGGACGAGCGCACGCAGGAGCTCATCGCGATCTGGACCAAGGCGACCAACGAGGTTGCCGAGGCGATGAACGCGAACTTCCCCAAGACCAACCCCATCTTCATGATGGTTGACTCGGGTGCCCGAGGAAACATGATGCAGATGCGACAGATCGCCGGTATGCGTGGTCTGGTGTCGAACGCGAAGAACGAGACCATCCCGCGTCCGATCAAGGCGTCCTTCCGTGAGGGCCTCACCGTTCTGGAGTACTTCATCTCCACGCACGGTGCCCGTAAGGGTCTGGCGGACACCGCCCTGCGTACCGCCGACTCGGGTTACCTCACCCGTCGTCTGGTGGACGTCTCGCAGGACGTCATCATCCGCGAGGAGGACTGCGGCACCGAGCGCGGCCTCAAGCTCAAGATCGGTACCAAGGACGAGGCGGGTGTCCTCCGCAAGGCGGACGACGTCGAGACCTCCGTGTACGCCCGCATGCTGGCCGAGGACGTCGTCATCGACGGCAAGGTCATCGCGCCGGCGAACGTGGACCTCGGTGACGTGCTCATCGACGCCCTCATCGCGAACGGCGTCGAGGAGGTCAAGACCCGCTCGGTCCTGACCTGTGAGTCCGCCGTCGGCACCTGTGCCTTCTGCTACGGCCGCTCGCTGGCCACCGGCAAGCTGGTCGACATCGGTGAGGCGGTCGGCATCATCGCCGCCCAGTCCATCGGTGAGCCCGGTACCCAGCTGACGATGCGTACCTTCCACACCGGTGGTGTGGCCGGTGACGACATCACGCAGGGTCTGCCGCGTGTCGTCGAGCTCTTCGAGGCCCGTACCCCGAAGGGTGTCGCCCCGATCTCCGAGGCCGCCGGCCGCGTGCGGATCGAGGAGACCGAGAAGACGAAGAAGATCGTCATCACGCCCGACGACGGCAGCGAGGAGACGGCGTTCCCGATCTCCAAGCGCGCCAAGGTCATCGTGCACGAGGGCGACCACGTCGAGGTGGGCCAGAAGCTCACCATGGGTGCCACCAACCCGCACGACGTGCTGCGCATCCTCGGCCAGCGTGCCGTCCAGGTCCACCTGGTCGGCGAAGTCCAGAAGGTCTACAACTCGCAGGGCGTGTCGATCCACGACAAGCACATCGAGATCATCATCCGGCAGATGCTGCGCCGCGTGACGATCATCGAGTCCGGCGACGCGGAGCTCCTCCCGGGCGAGCTCGTCGAGCGCTCCCGCTTCGAGACCGAGAACCGTCGTGTGGTCACCGAGGGCGGTCACCCCGCCTCCGGCCGTCCGCAGCTGATGGGTATCACCAAGGCCTCGCTGGCGACGGAGTCCTGGCTGTCGGCCGCCTCCTTCCAGGAGACGACCCGAGTCCTGACGGATGCGGCGATCAACGCCAAGTCCGACAGCCTCATCGGCCTCAAGGAGAACGTCATCATCGGTAAGCTCATCCCGGCCGGTACGGGTCTGTCCCGCTACCGCAACATCCGGGTAGAGCCGACCGAGGAAGCCAAGGCCGCGATGTACTCGGCCGTCGGCTACGACGACATCGACTACTCCCCCTTCGGCACCGGCTCCGGCCAGGCTGTCCCGCTGGAGGACTACGACTACGGCCCCTACAACGGCTGAGGTCTGAGGCAGTAAACCGCAGGGCGGTCACCCGAGAGGGTGGCCGCCCTGCGGCGTTCCTAGCCGGTCTGGGCGAGGTACCGCTGGAGGTGGTGGAGGCGGGTCCGGGGATGCGGATGCGAGGAGAGCAGCAGTCGCAGGAACCCGGGCTCGTCCTCCTCCTCCGGCTCCGCCGCGAGTACCCGGGCGAGCTGGGGACCGAAGCCGAGAGCGGCGGCATGCCGGTCCGCCCGCAGTTCGGTGCGCCGGCCGACGGCGGCGATCAGGAGGGGCAGGGCGACCAGGAGCAGCGGCAGGCCGAAGGTGAGGGCCAGGACCCGGTAGCCGGCCAGGGCGACGAGCCCCGCCGCCACCGCGACGGCGTACGGGGGCATGTCTTTGATTCCGCGGCGGCCCGAGCGGGCGACCGCGGCCAGAGCCCATCGGGCGATCCTGCCGGGCAGTGCGTACCACCAGCCCAGCAGCTGTGCCCAGGAGTGCCCCGCCGTGTGGTGCCCGAGTTCATGGGCGAGGACCGCCGCCAGCTGGGACGTCGGCAGCGTCTCCAGCGCATGCCTGGTGACGATGACGAGGTGGCCGCCGGCGCCCGAAGCCGTCATTTCCCCGCTCTCCTCGATCCAGAGCTGGTAGCGGCTGCCGTCCACGCCTGCGCGTGCGGTCACCTCGCGCCATACGGGTGCCAGCACGGCGGCCTCCTGCGGCAGGGGGCGCCCGAGCCGCAGAAGGTACCGCGCCAGCAGGGCTTCGGCCGGCGGGTGGAAGACGAGCGCTCCGGCCGCCAGCCACAGCCCGACGGGTATCCCGTAGGGGAGACCGGTGGTGGCCTGCAGGCCACGACCCAGCAGGCCGACCAGGAACAGGCTGAACAGGGCGCCGGGCAGCTGGAGGGCGAGGCGGCCGACGGCCGCGAGGTCGGTGCCGCGGCTTCGGGCCCGGTAGTGGACCCGGGTGCCGGGGGCATGCCGGTAGTCGAGGTCGTCGCCGGGCTCGGAGTCGTCGTACACGGTCACCCCTTGCCGGGGTCGACGGGGGTCCGGCCGTAGCCGGGCGGCAGGTCCTTGGCGGGCGGCCGGTCGGTTGCCTCGGGGGTGGTGCCGGCGGTAGCGCCCGGGAACCGCTGGGTCAGCACCTCGCTCAGCGCGCGTACGGCGTGCCTGCGGGGCTCCGCCAGCTCGTGGGTCTCGGCAGCCGCCGAGTCGAAGAGCTTCGTGACCAGTTCCAGCTGCTTCTCGACGAGCTGCCGCTGGTCCTCCCGCAGGTTGGCCATGACCTCCTGACCCGCCTCGGGGTGCCGGCTCAGGTACCACGCCGAGGCGCGGGCCCCGCCCTGCTCCAGATACTCCTCGTACAGTCCGACCTTCTCGGCCTGCAGCCGCAGGAGTGCGGCCTCGCGGTGCTCGGCCGCGGCGTCCACGTCCTTGCCGAGGACGTCACCGAGGATCTTCGCCTCGGCTTCCTGCGCGATGCCCTGCAGGTGGACCTGGTGGTCGATGGCCTGCTGGTTGCGGCGCAGGCGCAGGGTCCACTCCGTCTTCAAGCCCGCGTCGGCCCCCAGCGGGGGCCAGCCGGCCGCGGCGGCCAGGAGCTCGGCCTCGGCGGCGGCGCTGTCGGTCACGGGGTGGCGCCGGACCAGGCCCCGGGCGCGCCGTTCGAGTTCGTCGCGCAGCATGCGCGGTACGTCGCGCCGTCCGCTGCGGATGAACCGGACCGCATCGTCCACCTGCCAGCGCAGCTCGACCTCGGCCTGGAACTCCAGGGCGTCGTTCGAGCTGGGCAGTACCAGCTCCGTGCGGACGGGGTGGACGCCCAGGTCCACCTCGTAGACGGCGCTGTAGCGGGCGGTGGCTCTGGGGCGGAGGGGCGGCGGGAAGAGCACGTACTCGCCCTGGTGCGTCGCGTAGACCAGACAGTGGTCGAAGTGGGTGTGGCGCTTGCGGCGCAAGTCCCACCGGGCGAGCTGGCGGACGCTGATCACCGGGTCGATCAGCTCGGTGTGCCGGTCGGCGGTCTGTAACCAGTCGAAGTGTGCCGGGGGCATGGGGGCTCCTTGGTGTCAGGGCCGGTGCAGGGCCGAGAGGAGGTCGTCGGCGGCGGCCGGGCGCGGGCCGCCGTCGTCACCGCGCACCGTCCGCAGGAGGTGTGCGATGCGCTGTTCGGCCGTCGCGTCGTCCGCCAGCTTCGGCAGCAGGTCCGCGAGGGCCCAGGACGTTCCGTCGTCCCTGTCTGCGGCCAGGACCCAGTCACGGAGGACGTCCAGGGCCTGCGTGGTGAATTCGGGGTCGCCCAGGGCGGCTCTCCACAGCCTGGGGATGCCGTGGGCGGGTGGTGTTCCGTCGAGGCGGGCCTGCCGGTAGGTGCGCAGGACGAGCGGCAGGTCGGTGGCCTCTTCCGCCGTGTGCCGGCAGGCGCCGAGGAACCCGATGACGGAGATCCGGAACACCGAGCGGTGGTCGTCGAGGGTCCGCAGGACCTCGGAGAGGACGTCCTCGGGCTCCTCGGAAAGCAACAGCAGCTCGACCGACTGGGCGAGCTCGCCCTCCAGTGGTCCGGGCTCGTCGGGGTCGTACTGCTTGCGTGCCTGTACGCGCAGCGCGGCGAGCGCCTCTCGGGGGCGTTCGGCGCCCAGCAGGCCCTGGACGCGGATGCCCACCCAGGAGAGCCGCGGGTCGTCGTCGGCGGTCCAGCTGTCGGCGATCCGCAGGATGTTCGGAGCCCCCACGCGATGGGCGAGGGTCAGGGAACCGACCGCCCCGACCCGCTGCAGCGGGTTGCGGGACATGGCCCAAGGTCCGATGACCAGGGCCATCGCGGACGGCAGGTCGGTGAAGGCGAGCGCTCCCACGGTGGCCGCGGCCCGGGTACGGACGAAGGGCCGGCCGTCGACGATGAGCTCCCCGAGCCAGGCGACCAGGGCGGGACGGGCCGAAGGGTGACCCGTCCACACCTCGCGCAGCAGGACGAAGGCGGTGCGGCTGTCCAGGAACTCGGCCTTGAGCTGCTCCACGGGACCCCACTCGGTCATCTCCCGGTCGGGGTAGGGCCGTGCGCGGGCCGTCTTCAGCCGGTTGCCGATGTGGGTGCCGAACACGGGGACGGCCTTGGGCAGGTCGGAGTTGACGATCGCCTGGAGCTTCTGGAACAGCAGGTCGCTGAGTTCGGCGGTGAGGGCGTACGGGCCGGCGTCGAACGCGGCGAGGGCGATGAGGAAGGCCTTCTCCCGCAGGTGGAGCGTGTCCTCGTCCGCCTCGAACCACTCACGCACCTGCTCGTCCAGCAGCTCGGCCGTGGTGTCACGGAGATCTTCTTCCCGGATCTCTCCCGACACCAGGCGCAGGAGCTGGTGGCCGAACGCGACCACCTCGCGCGGTTGGTGGGCGCGGGGCAGGAACTGGCGGACCTCGGCCAGCGCCAGCAGCCTGCAGGCGGTGGCTTCACCAGCCGCCCGCTCCAGGTGGGAGCGCAGGAGGGCCCCGCCATCGGGGGCGGTCCAGGGCCAGGTGCGGACGTCGTCCTCGACCCACGGCCGCAGGCCGGTGGTGATCACGAGGTGGCCGCCGTGCTCCAGCAGGTGGGCGCGGAGCGACAGCAGATGCGTCTCGCGGAGCGGCTCGTTGCGGGAGGTCACCAGGTCGCACAGCACGTGACCGGGGGCCTCGCCCTTCTGGATCTGCTCCAGGAGCGTGCCCGGGGTCGTCTCCCGGTCGATCGCGTGCACCGGGGTCGCCCCCGCTCGTCGTAGCAGCATCAGGGCGGCGGTGCGGCGCCCGGTGAAGGGGACGCCGGTCAGCACCAGGACCCGCTCTTGACGGAGTCGCTCCAGGAACTCCTCGAAGGGGGTGCCCTCGGAGACGAACGTGAGGGCCAGTCGGTCCAGCTCCGCAGCCGGAATCTCTCCGGAGGTCCGGGTGGGGCCGGAGGCGCCGTAATAGTGGTGCTCGGTCCGGTTGACGTTGCCGTTGATCTCGCCCGCGACCACGCCGCTGTTGCGCCCGGTGAACCGGGCCGAGGCAGGGGCGTGGCGGTCGATGTCGCGCCTGGTGTCCCAGGCCCGTTGCGGTGGGGCCTCCTGCGGCTGGGCGTTCTTCTCGTCGGCGCCCTGCTTGGTGTCGTCCGGATCACCGGGTGCGGCGGGGTCGGCCTTGGGTTCGGCCTGGTCGGGCGGGGCGGGTGTGGTCATCGGCGGTCACCGGGGGCCCCGTTGAAGGTGACGCCGCCGTTGATCACCCCGCCCTGGATCATCGGCCCGTTGATCTGGCCCGCCACCACCCCGCTGTTCGTACCGTGGAACTCGACCGCGCCACCCCCGTCGGCGGGTGCCGGGTCCTGCCGGCGCGCGGGTGCGGCGTCCTGCGCGGGCGGTGCGGTCCCGGCCGCCGTGGGTACGGGGCCGTGGAGCCAGGCCTTCAGGGGGCCGTTCTTGCTCCGCACCGTGATGGGGTGGAAGGCGTCCGCCGGAATGCCCGTGTGGTCGTGGCGCACGATCCCCGCGTGCACGGACTCGGACACGCACAGGGCGATGTCCGAGCTCCCCTCGCGCAGCGCGGCCCGCAGGACGTCGGCATCCAGGAGGCGGCACGCGTGGTTGAGGTCGGAGCCGACCCAGCCGTCGACGGCGTCGACGGTGACGAAGCCGGTGGCCACCACCGCGCGCAGCCTGATCTGGGCCGCACTCGACGCCATCCGGTTGACCTCCCTCAGCTGGGCCGGGGCCTCGGTGAGCAGGACGCGCAGCAGGAGGGGCAGCGAGGCGTTCGCGTCGATCATCACCAGCACCCCGTCTCCCCGGTCGGCGCGCAGGTGGAGGGTCTGGTCGATGCCGGCCGACTGCAGGACGCGCTCGACGACGTCGTAGAGCATGCGGCGCAGGTACGTCTGCTCCACGTCGTCGCGGTCGCTGAACTTCTCGATGTCGAGCAGGAGCAGGGTGCGGTTGAGCGGGTGCGTCATGGCTGCCTCTCACGGGTCGTGTGCCGGTGCCGCACCAGAGTGGAGGCGGGGCGGGGCGCGGTGTGAGGGCAGATGACGCACTGCCACTGTGACGGTGTGCACTGAGCGCTCAGGTGTCGGGACGGCCGATGCGCCGCAGGACGTCGGGCCGGGCGATCAGGACGGTGCGGCGTCCCGTGACGACGATTCCCCGGTCGCGGAAGTCCTTGAGCTGCCGCTGGACCATCTCGCGCGAGGCCCCGACGGCCCCCGCCAGCTCCTGCTTGGTCAGCGGGACGGTGATCTCCACCCCGCCCGCCGAAGGCCGGCCGTGCGTGCGGGCGAGGTCGAGCAGCAGGGTCGCCAGGCGTTCGCGGACGCTCATCGAGGCGTGCGCCAGCTGGCGCCGGTCCGCCGCGCGGGTGCGGTCGGCTGTCAGCCCGATGAGGGTGAAGGCGACCGAGGGGCAGCGGACCAGGAACTCGCGGAACGCGCGGTGGTCGATGGCCACGGCCCGGACGCGCTCCAGCGCGGTGACCGTGGCCGACCGCGGGCGGCCCGTGACGGCTGCGGATTCGCCGACGATGTCCCCCGGGCCGCGCAGCGCCAGGAGTGCCTCGTAGCCCGTGGCCGCCGAGGCGGTGACCTTGGTCCAGCCGGTCAGGATGAGCAGGACGTGCGTCGACGGCTCGTCCTGCCGGATCAGCGGGGTGCGCGGCTCGAAGTGCAGCTCGCGCCCCAGCTTGCGTAACGCCGTACCGTCCTCGTTCTCCAGACGGGCCAGGAACGGGACGCGGTCGTCCAGTCCTCCGTCGCCCGGGAGGTATGCCGGATCCATGGGCCCCCGATCAATCGCGGGCGGTCAATGTACTGACCACGGGGGTCCCCAGGCTGGGGAACGGCGGGATTGGCGCCCGGACGCCGGTCCCGTCCGCCCTCAGCCGCGTTCGCGGCGGCGCCTGAGGTAGGTCGTCGTGGTGACCGAGGTCAGGGTGAGGAGGGACAGGGCGGCGGCTGTGAGGCCTGGGGTGAGGCCCTTGGGGGTGTAGGTGCAGGAGAGGTGGTGGGTGCCCGGGGGGAGGGGGATTGCGAGGAGGCCGTGGAAGTCGGACGTGGGGGCCGAGCACTGCCAGCCCGGGATGTCCGTCATCGCGAAGACGGCGGTGCCCGTGGCGTTCGCCGGGAGGGTGGCCTCGATCGTGTGGCCGCCCGCCTCGACCGAGGTGGCGCCCGTCGTGGTGAGGTGGGCGATCGCCGCGTCCAGGGCCGGACGGTTCAGGCAGCCGATGGGGTTCGGGCCGGCCGTGGCGTTCTGCGTGCCGGTCTCCACCGTCGCGGTGACCGTGCCCGACGCGGGGACCGGGCCCAGGGGGAGGACCCCGGTCATGCGGTCCTCCAGGGGCAGGGAGCGGGAGCCGGTGCGGAGGGTGCCGTAGAGCTCGGGGGAGAACCAGTAGGCCTCGGAGCCCGGCGTGCAGGCGGCCGAGTAGGTCTGCGAGGCGGCGGTGCCGGTGCGGGTCGCCGGGGGGACCTCGTAGACCGTCGCGCCCAGGACGTTCTCCTGATGGGCGTAGACCGAGTCGGCGGGGTTGGGGGAGGTGTACGGGGCCGGGCGGACCGTCACCAGGGGAGGGGCGGCCTGCTTCGTCGCCGTCCAGGTGCCCGGGGCGGCGCCCGGGCGGACGCGGGCGCCGATCGAGAAGATCGCGTCGAGAACCGGGTTGTCGGCGCCGAAGAAGGTCCGGCCGTCGTTCTTGTAGCCGTATCCCAGGGGCTCCAGCGCCTTGTACGTGGCCTCCGGGAGGTAGCTGCTGTAGTACTGCGGGCCCTCCGCCCGGAGCGCCAGGGCGTCGTTGTACGAGGTCTGCGGCGCGCCCGAATCCGTCCGGTAGGCGGGCCAGCCGTCCACGGAGCGGACGGCCTCGAAGTGGTCCGTGATCGAACGGTTCGAGGTCACGGACGGCTTCGCCCAGCGCTCGCGGGAGCGGCGGGCGTCCGCGTTGGCCGCCGCCATCGTGGACTCCGCGAAGACCACGCCGATCATCAGGAGGGCCGCCAGGGGTACCAGGCGGCGGTGCTTCTCGCCCAGGGCCAGGAGGGTCAGGGCCAGCAGGGAGACGGCTCCGCCGCCCAGGACCGCCGGCCAGGTCCAGCCGCCGAAGTCGTTCGTGTGGCGCAGGACGAACGTGGCCACGACCAGCAGCCCGGCCGCCGCGGCCAGGTGCAGGGGGCGGGGGCGGTTGGCCAGGGCCAGCCAGGCCAGGACGACCACCATCCCGCTGAACACGAACGCCTCGCGGTACGGGTTGCCGTTCGGCACCGCCAGGCCGTGCCACACGTACTGCGTGGGCGGGAACTGGAAGGAGACGAGGACGAGGAGCGTGGCCGCCGCCCAGACCAGGCGCGTGCGGCCGGGGATGCGGCGGTTGAGGAGGAAGCCGCCCGCCAGGATCAGCCCCAGCGAGGCCACGTACAGGCGCGGCCGGCCGCCCCACAGGTGGGTGGCCGGGAGCATGCCGGCGAGGAAGACGTCGAGGCGCACCGGGTCGAAGGCCGCGGCCTTCGTGGGCTGGGAGGCGCCGCTGGACAGGAACGACGGCAGGAGGAGGGGCAGGGTCAGGAGGATGCCCGTCGCCGCGGCCGTGGCCGCACGCCACAGGGCGCGCAGCCGCTGCGCACCCGTCAGGTCCAGGGTGAGCAGACGGACGGCCAGCAGCACGCAGGCGGCCATCGTGGCCATCATCGCCGTGTAGAAGTTCCCGTACCAGGCGAGCGCGACGAGCAGGGCCGCCCCCGGCCAGCGCCGGCCCTCCAGGCACCACTCGACGGCGATGCCGAGCAGGGGCAGGGCGACCAGGCCCCACAGCCACATCGGGATGTACGAGGCGTCGCTGAGCGCCCACCCGCACAGGCCGTAGCAGGCGCCCAGGACCCCCCGCTGCCACCACGGGCCGGGCTGGAGCCTGCCCAGGTACACCGTCATCAGGGCGGCGGCCGCGCCCATCGTGACCGGGGTGATCACGAAGACGGCCAGGTCCACGTGCTCCCGCGGGACCAGCACGGCCAGCCAGGAGAACGGGTTGCCGAGGTACGTGTAGTAGTCGGACAGGAACTGCTGTCCGAAGCCCCCGCGCCAGCTGAACAGGACGTCGCCGGCGGCCTGGCCGTGGACCAGGTCCCACAGGGCGCGGTGGAAGGGCACGTACTGGTTGGCCTGGTCGTTGATGGCCCGGCCGGTGTTGCCGAAGGGGAAGCTGCCGCGGGCGGCCCAGGCCGCGCAGAACGCGCCCGAGGTGATGACGAAGGCCAGCAGGGGCCCGTACAGGCGCGAGAGGGCGGCGCGCCGCCGTGCCGAAGGGGCCCGGCCCCCGCCGGGAGGCGGGGGTGCGGCCGTCGTCGGCTCCGAGGTGACCGTCCCCAATGTCCTGCTCCTGGCGCTCGTACGTGTTTGAACTGACTCGCTGGGATTCGCTGGGCAGTGTAGTTCGCCCGCACTACCACGCCCGTGTGACGTCCGCGCGGCCGCCCCGGCATCGGGACGCCACGCCCATGGGGCGCCTGAGCTGCGCGGCCGTGCGGGCCGCGGCGGTGCGGCTTATGTTTTGACCGGAGTGGATGCGGTGGGTACGCTCAGACCTTGTGCCTGGGGTGTGCCTGGGCTCCTGTGCGTGTCCATCAACCGCATGGCGAGCTGAAGCGGCCACCGAGATTCATGCGTCTCCACGCTTGCGCGGAGCTCCGCCGGATCCGACACACCCGACCGCGTGGGTCGGAAAAGTTCCAGGTTAGCTTCACTACACGGCACACAGAAACCGGAGAAGTAGTGCCTACGATCCAGCAGCTGGTCCGGAAGGGCCGGCAGGACAAGGTCGAGAAGACGAAGACCCCCGCGCTTGAGGCTTCGCCTCAGCGTCGTGGTGTCTGCACGCGTGTGTTCACGACCACCCCGAAGAAGCCGAACTCGGCGCTCCGTAAGGTCGCGCGTGTGCGTCTGACCTCCGGCATCGAGGTCACCGCTTACATTCCGGGTGAGGGACACAACCTGCAGGAGCACTCGATCGTGCTCGTGCGTGGTGGCCGTGTGAAGGACCTGCCGGGTGTTCGTTACAAGATCATCCGCGGTGCGCTTGACACCCAGGCTGTCAAGAACCGCAAGCAGGCCCGCAGCCGCTACGGCGCCAAGAAGGAGAAGTAAGAATGCCTCGTAAGGGCCCCGCCCCGAAGCGCCCGGTCATCATCGACCCGGTCTACGCCTCTCCTCTGGTGACCTCGCTCATCAACAAGATCCTCCTGAACGGCAAGCGCTCCACCGCCGAGCGCATCGTTTACGGCGCCATGGAAGGCCTCCGCGAGAAGACCGGCAACGACCCGGTCATCACGCTGAAGCGCGCGCTGGAGAACGTCAAGCCGTCGCTCGAGGTCAAGTCCCGCCGTGTCGGTGGCGCGACCTACCAGGTCCCCGTCGAGGTCAAGCCGGGTCGCCAGTCGACCCTGGCGCTGCGCTGGCTCGTGGGTTACTCCCGCGCCCGCCGCGAGAAGACCATGACCGAGCGCCTGATGAACGAGCTGCTCGACGCCTCGAACGGTCTTGGCGCTGCCGTCAAGAAGCGTGAGGACACGCACAAGATGGCCGAGTCCAACAAGGCCTTCGCGCACTACCGCTGGTAGTCCCAACCCACATCGAGACCGAGAGAAGACTGAGCCGATATGGCTACCACTTCGCTTGACCTGGCCAAGGTGCGCAACATCGGCATCATGGCCCACATCGACGCGGGCAAGACGACCACCACCGAGCGCATCCTGTTCTACACCGGTGTGTCGTACAAGATCGGTGAGGTCCACGACGGCGCTGCCACGATGGACTGGATGGAGCAGGAGCAGGAGCGCGGCATCACCATCACGTCCGCCGCGACGACCTGCCACTGGCCGCTCGAGGACGTCGACCACACCATCAACATCATCGACACCCCGGGTCACGTGGACTTCACGGTCGAGGTGGAGCGTTCGCTCCGCGTCCTCGACGGTGCCGTCACCGTGTTCGACGGCGTCGCCGGTGTGGAGCCGCAGTCCGAGACCGTTTGGCGTCAGGCGGACCGCTACGGCGTCCCGCGCATCTGCTTCGTCAACAAGCTCGACCGTACCGGCGCCGAGTTCATGCGCTGCGTCGACATGATCAAGGACCGCCTCGGTGCGGTTCCGATCGTCATGCAGCTGCCGATCGGTGCCGAGGCGGACTTCAAGGGCGTCGTCGACCTCGTCCGCATGAAGGCCCTCGTGTGGTCCGCTGAGGCCACCAAGGGCGAGATGTACGACGTCGTCGACATCCCGGCCTCGCACACCGAGCTGGCCGAGGAGTGGCGCGCCACCCTCGTCGAGCAGGTCGCCGAGAACGACGAAGAGATGATGGAGCTCTTCCTCGAGGGCACCGAGCCCACCGAGGAGCAGCTGCACGCGGCCGTGCGCCGCATCATCCTCGGCTCCGGCAAGGGCAAGGGCGAGCCCACGATCACCGCGGTCTTCTGCGGTACGGCGTTCAAGAACAAGGGTGTCCAGCCCCTGCTCGACGCCGTCGTGCGCTACCTCCCGTCGCCGCTCGACATCGAGGCCATCGAGGGCCACGACGTCAAGGACGCCGAGGTCGTCGTGAAGCGCAAGCCGTCGGACGAGGAGCCCCTCGCCGCGCTCGCGTTCAAGATCATGAGCGACCCGCACCTCGGTAAGCTCACCTTCGTCCGGGTTTACTCGGGCCGCCTGGAGGCCGGCACCGCGGTGCTGAACTCCGTCAAGGGCAAGAAGGAGCGCATCGGCAAGATCTACCGCATGCACGCGAACAAGCGTGAGGAGATCGACGCGGTGGGCGCCGGCGACATCGTCGCCGTCATGGGCCTGAAGCAGACCACCACCGGTGAGACGCTGTGTGACGACAAGGCACCCGTGATCCTGGAGTCCATGGACTTCCCGGCTCCGGTCATCCAGGTCGCCATCGAGCCCGCCTCCAAGGGCGACCAGGAGAAGCTGGGTGTCGCCATCCAGCGTCTCGCGGAAGAGGACCCGTCGTTCCACGTCCACTCGGACGAGGAGACCGGCCAGACCATCCTCGGCGGTATGGGCGAGCTGCACCTCGAGGTGCTGGTCGACCGTATGAAGCGCGAGTTCAAGGTCGTCGCCAACGTCGGCAAGCCGCAGGTCGCGTACCGCGAGACGATCCGCAAGGCCGTCGAGCGTCACGACTACACCCACAAGAAGCAGACCGGTGGTACCGGTCAGTTCGCCAAGGTGCAGATCGCGATCGAGCCGATCACGGACGCCGATGGTCCGGCGTACGAGTTCGTGAACAAGGTCACCGGTGGCCGCGTGCCGAAGGAGTACATCCCTTCGGTCGACGCCGGTGCGCAGGAGGCCATGCAGTTCGGCATCCTGGCCGGCTACGAGATGACGGGCGTCCGCGTCACGCTTCTCGACGGTGGCTACCACGAGGTCGACTCCTCCGAGCTCGCCTTCAAGATCGCCGGTTCGCAGGCCTTCAAGGAGGCCGCGCGCAAGGCTTCTCCCGTGCTCCTCGAGCCGATGATGGCCGTCGAGGTCACCACGCCGGAGGAGTCCATGGGCGACGTCATCGGTGACATCAACTCCCGCCGTGGCCAGATCCAGGCCATGGAGGACCGTCACGGAGCCAAGATCGTCAAGGGCCTCGTGCCGCTTTCGGAGATGTTCGGCTACGTCGGAGACCTCCGCAGCAAGACCTCGGGTCGCGCCAGCTACTCGATGCAGTTCGACTCCTACGCCGAGGTTCCCCGGAACGTCGCTGAGGAGATCATCGCGAAGGCCAAGGGCGAGTAACTCTTCCGAGTTCACGCTTTAGGCTTGCCACCGGAACCTCTGGGGCAACAGGAGCAACCCTCCTGTTGCCCCGGGGAGCCGGCTATCCAGCAAAGATCACCTGGCGCCGACCATTCAAGGCGTACAGAACCACTCTCAGGAGGACCCCCGTGGCGAAGGCGAAGTTCGAGCGGACTAAGCCGCACGTCAACATCGGCACCATCGGTCACATTGACCACGGTAAGACGACCCTCACGGCCGCCATTACCAAGGTGCTGCACGACAAGTACCCGGACCTGAACGCGGCCTCGGCCTTCGATCAGATCGACAAGGCTCCTGAGGAGCGTCAGCGCGGTATCACCATCTCCATCGCGCACGTCGAGTACCAGACCGAGGCGCGTCACTACGCCCACGTCGACTGCCCGGGTCACGCGGACTACATCAAGAACATGATCACGGGTGCCGCGCAGATGGACGGCGCCATCCTCGTGGTCGCCGCCACCGACGGCCCGATGCCGCAGACCAAGGAGCACGTGCTCCTGGCCCGCCAGGTCGGCGTTCCGTACATCGTCGTCGCCCTGAACAAGGCCGACATGGTGGACGACGAGGAGATCCTGGAGCTCGTCGAGCTCGAGGTCCGTGAGCTCCTCTCCGAGTACGACTTCCCGGGCGACGACCTGCCGGTCGTCCAGGTCTCCGCGCTGAAGGCGCTCGAGGGTGACAAGGAGTGGGGTGACAAGCTCCTCGGCCTGATGGACGCCGTGGACGCCGCGATCCCGACCCCGCCGCGTGACACCGACAAGCCGTTCCTGATGCCCGTCGAGGACGTCTTCACGATCACCGGTCGTGGCACCGTCGTCACCGGCCGCATCGAGCGTGGTGTCCTGAAGGTCAACGAGACCGTCGACATCATCGGCATCAAGCAGGAGAAGACCACCACCACGGTCACCGGCATCGAGATGTTCCGCAAGCTGCTCGACGAGGGCCAGGCCGGTGAGAACGTCGGTCTGCTCCTCCGTGGCATCAAGCGCGAGGACGTCGAGCGCGGCCAGGTCATCATCAAGCCCGGTTCGGTCACGCCGCACACCGAGTTCGAGGCCGCCGCGTACATCCTGTCGAAGGACGAGGGTGGCCGTCACACCCCGTTCTTCAACAACTACCGCCCGCAGTTCTACTTCCGTACCACGGACGTGACCGGCGTCGTGACCCTCCCCGAGGGCACCGAGATGGTCATGCCGGGCGACAACACCGACATGACGGTCGCGCTGATCCAGCCGGTCGCCATGGAGGAGGGCCTGAAGTTCGCCATCCGTGAGGGTGGTCGTACGGTCGGCGCCGGCCAGGTCACCAAGATCACGAAGTAATTCGTGTTCTGACCTGGTAGCTCGCGCGAGCGGGCACCATGTTCGACAGGAGGGCCCCTTCCCCACCGCTCCGGCGGCGGGGGAGGGGCCCTTCGTCGTACCCGCCGGGACGACCCCCGTAAAGACGGGATAAAGGCCCTGTGAGAGGCTCCGCAGCAGATCACGTACAGCGGGAGCGTTCAGGGTGGGAAGCATGGACCGGCAGGGCCGGCAGGGTGACGGCGTACCGGAGATATCCGACGAGGAGCGGGAGCGGGCCGCCCGCCGCCGGTTCGGCCGCGCGCCCAGGCCGGTGCGCAACGATCCGCCGGGATGGCGGACCGGGCCGGCCTGGCGGGAGATGGAGGGCCGGGGCCGGGGCGAGCGTCGGCTCAAGGCCGCGGCGGCGATCGCCGTCATCGCGGGGCTCGCGCTGGTCGCCCTGCGGCCCGAGCTGGTCATCGACAGGCTCACGGGGAAGGCGCACGCCCGCCAGGAGGCCCGGGACGCCGCTCCGCTGCCCGCGGAGTCCGTACGTCCGACGGCGGCCCCGGACGAGACCCACCCGGACCGGCCGACCCTGAAGGAGCCCTTCCGCGGCTCGCCGGCCGCGCAGTGGGCGGAGGGCGCCGCCGCGATCGAGGTACCGGCTGCCGCAGCCGTGAACGGGGTGCCCGCGGGGGAGGTCGCCGAGGGGCTGGCGCTGGCGAAGCGGTTCCTGGTGGCGGCCAATCTGGACCCGGCCGTCCTGAGGGGCGAGCGGCCCACGGCGGCGCTGGACCTGCTGGACCCCGAGGACACCGAGCGGCGCCAGGACACCGCGGAGGCGTACGAGCACCCGAGCCGGGAGCACGACCCGCTGGAGCTGTTCACCCGCTACGACCCGGCCGAGCTGAAGCCGGTGGGCGAGGTGGTCAAGGTACGCGGCCGCATGTGGGTGGAGGCGGGGGAGAAGCCCGGCCAGGCCGACGTGAAGGTGGACTACAGCTTCGTCTACCCGTTCGTGAAGATCGGCGGGAACCCGGAGGACGTCGCCCGGACCGTCGTCCGCCGCGAGGCCACCTTTCAGCTCTTCCGCGGGCGGGAACGGGGCGGCCAGGGCCGGCTGTGGCTGTACGGGGCCGCGCAGGACATCGCCAACAGTGACTGCGGCCGGCGCGACGGCTACCTGCACCCGCGTTTCTTCTCGGACGCGCAGGACAGCGGACCGAGGGCTTCCGGCACCCCGGTGGACCCGTACGACCGTTCCAAGAGCATCGGCGCCGACCCGGCGGAGGGCTGCGGGACCGCATCCCGCTCCTGACCAGGGATCCCCATCGCGCGGCGCGGTTTGACGTGATCGCGCGGAGGGGTATTCTCTTCGGCCCGATTGGCCAGGTGCGTGTCTCGTATGGCAGACTACTCAAGTTGCTCGGCTGTGTGCCGATGCTGCGCGCCTCCCGCCGGGGGGACCGGAAGCGAGTCCCACAGTACTCGTCGTCCTTAATCTGCCTCTCGGGGCAGCAATGAGGGCGGACGTACGGGAATCTTCTGGGAAGTGTCAGCACGGTGCCCACCAGGCACTCGGTGGGTGTTTCTCCCCCGATGCGCGGTCAAGGACCGCACCCCCTTGGACAGGGAATTTCCGTATGGGAATTTTCTCGGAGGGAGTGCGACACGCCCGACCGCGTGGGTCGGAGGAGAGACTGCGGAACCCCGTTCCGCAGCCGGCCGGGAGCCAGAGCGTTTCCATACAGAGACAGGACTACGGAGTAGCCATGGCGGGACAGAAGATCCGCATCCGGCTCAAGGCCTACGACCACGAGGTCATCGACTCCTCGGCGAAGAAGATCGTCGAGACGGTGACGCGCACTGGTGCGTCGGTCGCGGGCCCGGTGCCGCTGCCCACTGAGAAGAACGTGTACTGCGTCATCAAGTCGCCGCACAAGTACAAGGACTCGCGCGAGCACTTCGAGATGCGCACGCACAAGCGCCTGATCGACATCCTCGACCCGACGCCCAAGACCGTTGACTCGCTGATGCGCCTGGACCTTCCGGCCGGCGTTGACATCGAGATCAAGCTCTGAGAGGCGCGGAGAAGATGGCAAAGCAGATCAAGGGCGTCCTGGGCGAGAAGCTCGGCATGACCCAGGTCTGGGACGAGAACAACCGTGTCGTCCCGGTGACCGTCGTCAAGGCCGGGCCCTGTGTCGTTACCCAGGTCCGTACCAATGACACCGACGGCTACGAGTCGGTCCAGATCGCCTTCGGCGAGATCGACCCGCGCAAGGTGAACAAGCCCCTCAAGGGCCACTTCGCCAAGGCCGACGTGACCCCCCGCCGCCACCTGGTGGAGCTGCGTACCTCCGACGCGAGCGAGTACACGCTCGGCCAGGAGATCACCGCCGCTGTGTTCGAGTCCGGCGTCAAGGTTGACGTCACGGGCAACAGCAAGGGCAAGGGCTTCGCCGGTGTCATGAAGCGCCACAACTTCCGGGGCCTCGGCGCCGGTCACGGTGTGCAGCGCAAGCACCGCTCCCCCGGTTCGATCGGTGGCTGCGCCACCCCTGGGCGTGTCTTCAAGGGCATGCGCATGGCCGGTCGCATGGGTAACGAGCGCGTCACCACCCAGAACCTGACCATCCACGCGGTTGACGCGGAGAAGGGTCTGCTCCTCATCAAGGGCGCGGTCCCCGGTCCGAACGGCGGCCTCGTCCTGGTCCGTACCGCGGCCAAGGGGGCTTGAGGTAATGAGCACCATTGACATCCTTTCGCCGGCAGGCGACAAGGCCGGTACCGTCGAGCTCCCCGCGGAGATCTTCGACGCGAAGACCAGCGTTCCGCTGATCCACCAGGTCGTCGTCGCCCAGCTGGCCGCTGCCCGTCAGGGCACGCACAAGACCAAGACCCGTGGCGAAGTCCGTGGTGGTGGCAAGAAGCCTTACCGCCAGAAGGGCACCGGCCGCGCCCGTCAGGGTTCGACCCGCGCTCCGCAGTTCGCCGGCGGTGGCGTCGTCCACGGCCCGCAGCCGCGTGACTACTCGCAGCGGACCCCCAAGAAGATGAAGGTCGCCGCCCTCCGCGGTGCCCTCTCGGACCGTGCGCGTCACTCCCGCATCCACGTCGTCACCGGCGTGGTCGAGGGTGCCGCCTCCACGAAGGCCGCCAAGACGCTGTTCGGCAAGATCTCGGAGCGCAAGAACCTGCTCCTGGTCGTCGAGCGTGCCGACGAGGCCGCGTGGCTGTCCGCCCGCAACCTGCCCCAGGTTCACATCCTGGAGCCGGGCCAGCTGAACACGTACGACGTGATCGTCTCTGACGACGTGGTCTTCACCCAGGCCGCGCTCGAGTCCTTCGTGTCTGGCCCCAAGGCCGATGAGACCGAAGGGAACGAGGCCTGATGTCTGAGGCGACCGTTACCAGCAAGACCTTCACCGACCCGCGCGACCTGCTGATCAAGCCGGTCGTCTCGGAGAAGAGCTACGCGCTGCTGGACGAGAACAAGTACACGTTCATCGTCGCGCCCGGCGCCAACAAGACCCAGATCAAGCAGGCCGTCGAGGCGGTCTTCTCGGTCAAGGTCACCGGGGTCAACACGATCAACCGTCAGGGTAAGCGCAAGCGCACCAAGACCGGTTTCGGCAAGCGCGCCAACACCAAGCGCGCCATCGTGACCCTTGCCGAGGGCAACCGTATCGACATCTTCGGCGGCCAGGCCTCCTAACGGAGGTCTAGTCGTCCGGAATCGGACGAGGACTGAGAAATGGGTATCCGCAAGTACAAGCCGACGACCCCGGGCCGTCGTGGCTCCAGCGTCGCCGACTTTGTCGAGATCACGCGGTCCACGCCGGAGAAGTCGCTGGTCCGCCCGCTGCACAGCAAGGGCGGCCGTAACAACACCGGTCGTGTGACCGTTCGCCACCAGGGCGGTGGCCACAAGCGCGCCTACCGCGTGATCGACTTCCGTCGTCACGACAAGGACGGCGTGCCGGCCAAGGTCGCGCACATCGAGTACGACCCCAACCGCACCGCGCGCATCGCGCTGCTGCACTACGCCGACGGCGAGAAGCGCTACATCATCGCGCCGCGCGGTCTGCAGCAGGGTGACCGGATCGAGAACGGCCCGACGGCCGACATCAAGCCGGGCAACAACCTCGCGCTGCGCAACATCCCGGTCGGTACGACCATCCACGCCATCGAGCTGCGTCCCGGCGGCGGTGCGAAGTTCGCCCGCTCCGCGGGTGCCTCCGTGCAGCTGCTCGCGAAGGAGGGCGTGATGGCCCACCTCCGCATGCCGTCCGGTGAGATCCGTCTCGTCGACGCGCGCTGCCGCGCCACGGTCGGCGAGGTCGGCAACGCCGAGCAGTCGAACATCAACTGGGGCAAGGCCGGCCGCATGCGCTGGAAGGGCGTCCGCCCGACCGTCCGCGGTGTCGCGATGAACCCGGTTGACCACCCGCACGGTGGTGGTGAGGGCAAGACCAGTGGTGGTCGCCACCCGGTCTCCCCGTGGGGTCAGAAGGAGGGTCGTACTCGCTCGCCGAAGAAGGCTTCGAGCAAGTACATCGTCCGCCGCCGCAAGACGAACAAGAAGCGCTAGGAGCGGGTTTAGATGCCGCGCAGTCTCAAGAAGGGACCCTTCGTCGACGACCACCTCGTAAAGAAGGTGGACGCTCAGAACGAAGCCGGTACCAAGAACGTCATCAAGACCTGGTCCCGCCGCTCGATGATCATCCCCAGCATGCTGGGTCACACGATCGCGGTGCACAACGGCAAGACCCACGTCCCGGTGTTCGTCACCGAGTCGATGGTCGGCCACAAGCTCGGCGAGTTCTCGCCGACTCGCACCTTCCGCGGCCACGTCAAGGACGACCGGAAGTCGAAGCGCCGCTAACGCGGGGTGGTTACGACTATGACTAACACCGAAGGGACAACCATGGAAGCCAGGGCCCAGGCGCGGTACATCCGCGTCACGCCCATGAAGGCCCGCCGAGTGGTGGACCTCATCCGTGGCATGGATGCCACGGAGGCTCAGGCGGTCCTGCGTTTCGCCCCGCAGGCCGCGAGCGTGCCGGTCGGCAAGGTGCTGGACAGCGCCATTGCCAACGCCGCGCACAACTACAACCACCCGGACGCCTCCACGCTGGTCATCAGCGAGGCGTACGTGGACGAGGGCCCGACCCTGAAGCGGTTCCGTCCGCGTGCCCAGGGCCGTGCCTACCGGATCCGCAAGCGGACCAGCCACATCACCGTGGTCGTCAGCAGCAAGGAAGGTTCCCGGTAATGGGCCAGAAGGTAAACCCGCACGGGTTCCGACTCGGCATCACCACCGACTTCAAGTCGCGTTGGTACGCCGACAAGCTGTACAAGGACTACGTCAAGGAAGACGTCGCCATCCGTCGGATGATGACGTCCGGCATGGAGCGCGCCGGCATCTCGAAGGTTGAGATCGAGCGCACCCGTGACCGCGTGCGTGTGGACATCCACACCGCTCGTCCCGGCATCGTCATCGGCCGCCGTGGCGCCGAGGCCGACCGCATCCGCGGTGACCTCGAGAAGCTCACGGGCAAGCAGGTCCAGCTGAACATCCTCGAGGTCAAGAACCCCGAGCTCGACGCTCAGCTCGTTGCCCAGGCCGTTGCCGAGCAGCTCTCCTCCCGCGTCTCCTTCCGTCGTGCCATGCGCAAGAGCATGCAGGGCACCATGAAGGCCGGCGCCAAGGGCATCAAGATCCAGTGTGGCGGCCGTCTCGGCGGCGCCGAGATGTCCCGCTCCGAGTTCTACCGCGAGGGTCGTGTGCCGCTGCACACGCTGCGCGCGAACGTGGACTACGGCTTCTTCGAGGCCAAGACCACCTTCGGCCGGATCGGCGTGAAGGTCTGGATCTACAAGGGCGACGTCAAGAACATCGCCGAGGTTCGCGCCGAGAACGCTGCGGCCCGTGCGGGTAACCGCCCGGCCCGTGGTGCCGGCGCTGGCGACCGTCCCGCCGGCCGTGGTGGCCGTGGTGGCGAGCGCGGCGGCCGTGGTGGCCGCAAGCCGCAGCAGGCTGCTGGTGCCGAGGCCCCCAAGGCCGACGCTCCCGCCGCCGCTCCGGCTGAGAGCACCGGAACGGAGGCCTGACCGACATGCTGATCCCTCGTAGGGTCAAGCACCGCAAGCAGCACCACCCGAAGCGCAGCGGTATGGCCAAGGGCGGTACTGAGGTCTCGTTCGGCGAGTACGGCATCCAGGCGCTCACCCCCGCCTACGTGACGAACCGCCAGATCGAGGCGGCTCGTATCGCGATGACCCGCCACATCAAGCGTGGCGGCAAGGTCTGGATCAACATCTACCCGGACCGCCCGCTGACGAAGAAGCCGGCCGAAACCCGCATGGGTTCCGGTAAGGGTTCCCCCGAGTGGTGGATCGCGAACGTGCACCCGGGCCGGGTCATGTTCGAGCTGTCCTACCCGAACGAAAAGATTGCGCGTGAGGCCCTCACTCGTGCGGCCCACAAGCTGCCGATGAAGTGCCGGATCGTCAAGCGCGAGGCAGGTGAGTCGTGATGGCGACGGGAACCAAGGCGTCCGAGCTCCGCGAGCTCGGCAACGAGGAGCTCGTTGCCAAGCTTCGCGAGGCCAAGGAGGAGCTGTTCAAGCTCCGTTTCCAGGCGGCCACCGGCCAGCTGGAGAACAACGGCCGGCTCAAGTCCGTCCGTAAGGACATCGCTCGCATCTACACCCTGATGCACGAGCGTGAGCTCGGTATCGAGACGGTGGAGAACGCCTGATGAGCGAGAACAACGTGACTGAGAAGACCGAGCGCGGTTTCCGCAAGACCCGTGAGGGTCTGGTCGTCAGCGACAAGATGGACAAGACCGTCGTCGTCGCCGTCGAGGACCGTGTGAAGCACGCGCTGTACGGCAAGGTCATCCGCCGTACGAACAAGCTCAAGGCGCACGACGAGCAGAACGCTGCCGGCGTCGGCGACCGCGTCCTCATCATGGAGACGCGTCCGCTGTCGGCGAGCAAGCGCTGGCGCATCGTCGAGATCCTCGAGAAGGCCAAGTAATCACTTGAAGGGGTAACCCTTCAGGTTCGTTCCGCCAGGCTCGGCCGGGGCTTCCTTCACTGGAGCCCCGGCCGGGAACCGGCAGACAAACAGGAGATAGACGTGATCCAGCAGGAGTCGCGACTGCGTGTCGCCGACAACACTGGTGCCAAGGAGATCCTTTGCATCCGTGTTCTCGGTGGCTCCGGTCGCCGCTACGCGGGCATCGGTGACGTCATCGTCGCCACCGTCAAGGACGCGATCCCCGGTGGCAACGTGAAGAAGGGTGACGTCGTCAAGGCGGTCATCGTTCGCACCGTCAAGGAGCGCCGCCGCCAGGACGGCTCGTACATCCGCTTCGACGAGAACGCCGCCGTCATTCTGAAGAACGACGGCGACCCTCGCGGCACCCGTATCTTCGGCCCCGTCGGCCGTGAGCTGCGCGAGAAGAAGTTCATGAAGATCATCTCGCTCGCGCCGGAGGTGCTGTAAGCATGAAGATCAAGAAGGGCGACCTGGTCCAGGTCATCACCGGTAAGGACAAGGGCAAGCAGGGCAAGGTCATCGCGGCCATGCCCAGCGAGAACCGTGTCCTGGTCGAGGGTGTCAACCGGGTCAAGAAGCACACCAAGGCTGGGCAGAACCAGGCCGGCGGCATCGTGATCACCGAGGCCCCCGTCCACGTGTCCAACGTCCAGCTGGTCGTGGAGAAGGACGGCAAGAAGGTCGTCACCCGCGTCGGTTACCGCTTCGACGACGAGGGCAACAAGATCCGCGTTGCCAAGCGCACGGGTGAGGACATCTGATGGCTACCACTCCGCGTCTGAAGACGAAGTACCGCGAGGAGATCGCGGGCAAGATGCGTGAAGAGTTCTCCTACGAGAACGTCATGCAGATTCCCGGCCTCGTCAAGATCGTCGTGAACATGGGTGTCGGCGACGCCGCCCGTGACTCGAAGCTGATCGACGGCGCCATCCGCGACCTGACGACGATCACCGGTCAGAAGCCGGCCGTCACGAAGGCCCGCAAGTCCATCGCGCAGTTCAAGCTGCGTGAGGGTCAGCCGATCGGCTGCCACGTCACCCTCCGTGGTGACCGCATGTGGGAGTTCCTGGACCGTACGCTGTCGCTCGCGCTGCCGCGTATCCGTGACTTCCGCGGTCTGTCGCCGAAGCAGTTCGACGGCCGTGGCAACTACACCTTCGGTCTCACGGAGCAGGTCATGTTCCACGAGATCGACCAGGACAAGATCGACCGTACCCGGGGTATGGACATCACCGTGGTCACCACGGCGACCAACGACGCTGAGGGCCGCGCGCTCCTTCGTCACCTCGGCTTCCCCTTCAAGGAGGCGTAAGCGAGATGGCGAAGAAGGCTCTCATCGCGAAGGCTGCCCGCAAGCCCAAGTTCGGTGTGCGTGCGTACACCCGCTGCCAGCGCTGCGGTCGTCCCCACTCCGTGTACCGCAAGTTCGGCCTGTGCCGCGTGTGCCTCCGTGAGATGGCTCACCGTGGCGAGCTGCCGGGCGTGACCAAGAGCTCCTGGTAAATCCCTTCACCCTTTGGGGTGTTGAGGTTTTCCAGACGCTCTCGGTAAGTATCTGGGCCGGTGGAGGCCCAGCCCCCATGCCGTAGGCTAGTGGGGTTGGGCGTCCACCGCCCGTCGACTTACTACGCCGTAGGTCCCCGCGCCGCACCCGTCCCGCCTCTGTGTGGGGAGAGGGATGGCGCATACAGGAAACCCCGGCGAGAGAGGCCGAAGGCCGATTCATGACCATGACTGACCCGATCGCAGACATGCTCACTCGTCTGCGTAACGCAAACTCGGCGTACCACGACTCCGTCGTGATGCCGCACAGCAAGATCAAGTCGCACATCGCGGAAATCCTCAAGCAGGAGGGTTTCATCACCGGCTGGAAGGTCGAGGACGCCGAGGTTGGTAAGAACCTCGTCCTCGAGCTGAAGTTCGGTCCGAACCGCGAGCGCTCGATCGCCGGCATCAAGCGGATCTCGAAGCCGGGTCTGCGTGTCTACGCGAAGTCCACCAACCTGCCGAAGGTCCTCGGCGGCCTGGGCGTGGCGATCATCTCCACGTCCCACGGTCTCCTGACCGGCCAGCAGGCGCAGAAGAAGGGCGTGGGTGGGGAAGTCCTCGCCTACGTCTGGTAGTCGGGAACGGAGGAATAGCTATGTCTCGTATCGGCAAGCTCCCCATCCCGGTTCCCGCCGGCGTGGACGTCACCATCGATGGCCGCACGGTCACCGTCAAGGGCTCCAAGGGCTCCCTGACGCACACCGTCGCCGCCCCCATCGAGATCGTTAAGGGCGAGGACGGCGTTCTGAACGTCACCCGTCCGAACGACGAGCGTCAGAACAAGGCCCTCCACGGCCTGTCCCGCACGCTGGTGGCCAACATGATCACCGGTGTGACCACGGGATACACCAAGGCGCTCGAGATCAGCGGTGTCGGTTACCGCGTCGCCGCGAAGGGCTCCGACCTGGAGTTCCAGCTCGGTTACAGCCACCCGATCCTGGTGGAGGCGCCCGAGGGCATCTCCTTCAAGGTCGAGTCGCCGACCAAGTTCTCGGTCGAGGGCATCGACAAGCAGAAGGTCGGCGAGGTCGCCGCCAACATCCGCAAGCTGCGGAAGCCCGACCCGTACAAGGCCAAGGGCGTCAAGTACGCGGGCGAGGTCATCCGCCGCAAGGTCGGAAAGGCTGGTAAGTAAAGCCATGGCATACGGTGTGAAGATCGCCAAGGGCGACGCTTACAAGCGGGCCGCCAAGGCCCGCCGCCACATCCGCATCCGCAAGAACATGTCGGGTACGGCGGAGCGTCCGCGCCTCGTCGTGACGCGTTCGAACCGCGGCATCACCGCTCAGGTGATCGACGACCTCAAGGGTCACACCCTGGCGTCGGCGTCCCACCTGGACGCGTCGGTCCGTGGTGGCGAGGGTGACAAGTCCGCGCAGGCCAAGCAGGTCGGCGCCCTGGTCGCCGAGCGCGCCAAGGCTGCCGGTGTCGAGGCCGTCGTGTTCGACCGTGGTGGCAACCGATACGCCGGGCGCATTGCCGCTCTGGCTGACGCCGCCCGCGAAGCCGGGCTGAAGTTCTAAGCCCCGGTTCCGGGACTAACGGACGTAACAGAGAGAGGTAATCCAATGGCTGGACCCCAGCGCCGCGGTAGCGGTGCCGGTGGCGGCGAGCGGCGGGACCGGAAGGGTCGCGACGGTGGCGCTGCCGCCGAGAAGACCGCTTACGTTGAGCGCGTTGTCGCGATCAACCGCGTCGCCAAGGTTGTCAAGGGTGGTCGTCGCTTCAGCTTCACCGCGCTCGTCGTGGTGGGTGACGGTGACGGCACCGTAGGTGTCGGTTACGGCAAGGCCAAGGAAGTTCCCGCGGCCATCGCCAAGGGCGTCGAGGAAGCCAAGAAGAACTTCTTCAAGGTTCCCCGCATCCAGGGCACCATCCCGCACCCGATCCAGGGCGAGAAGGCGGCCGGCGTTGTCCTGCTGAAGCCTGCTTCCCCCGGTACCGGTGTTATCGCCGGTGGCCCGGTGCGCGCCGTTCTGGAGTGCGCCGGCGTTCACGACATCCTGTCGAAGTCGCTCGGCTCCGACAACGCGATCAACATCGTGCACGCGACCGTGGAGGCCCTCAAGGGCCTGCAGCGTCCCGAGGAGATCGCGGCTCGCCGTGGTCTGCCGCTCGAGGACGTCGCTCCCGCGGCCCTGCTTCGTGCGCGCGCTGGGGCGGGTGTCTGATGGCCCGCCTCAAGATCACGCAGACGAAGTCGTACATCGGCAGCAAGCAGAACCACCGCGACACCCTGCGTTCGCTCGGGCTCAAGCGCCTGAACGACGTGGTCGTCAAGGAGGACCGCCCCGAGTTCCGCGGCATGGTGCACACCGTCCGCCACCTCGTGACGGTTGAGGAGGTTGACTAATCATGGCTGAGAACAGCCCGCTGAAGGCCCACAACCTCCGTCCCGCCCCCGGCGCCAAGACCGCGAAGACCCGTGTGGGTCGCGGTGAGGCGTCGAAGGGTAAGACGGCTGGTCGTGGTACGAAGGGTACGAAGGCCCGCTACCAGGTTCCGCAGCGCTTCGAGGGTGGGCAGATGCCCCTCCACATGCGCCTGCCGAAGCTGAAGGGCTTCAAGAACCCGTTCCGCACCGAGTTCCAGGTCGTGAACCTGGACAAGCTCGGTGCCCTCTACCCCGAGGGTGGAGAGGTCACGGTGGCCGACCTGGTCGCCAAGGGCGCGGTTCGCAAGAACAGCCTCGTCAAGGTCCTGGGCCAGGGCGAGATCTCCGTGGCGCTGACGGTTTCGGTTGACGCCGTTTCCGCCTCCGCCAAGGAGAAGATTGCCGCCGCCGGCGGCACTGTGACCGAGCTCGTCTAAGACGAACTTTGTGACAAATAGCGAGTAAAACCCGACCGGGGATGCCTCACATATGGGGCATCCCCGGTCGGTCGTTCCACGGGGGGCGCAGTCGCCGGTAAGGTGGCCTGCACCTTTGCTTGTACGTATTCGTCGATCCCTCAGACCGTCACCTCTGACGCAGTAGCGCGGGGGTCGCAGGAGGCACCGTGCTCACCGCGTTCGCCCGGGCGTTCAAGACGCCCGACCTGCGCAAGAAGCTGCTCTTCACGCTCGGCATCATCGTGCTGTATCGGCTCGGGTCCCACATCCCGGTACCCGGCGTGAGCTACAAGAACGTTCAGATCTGTGTGGACCAGATGGGGAGCAGCAACAGCCTCTTCGGTCTGGTCAACATGTTCAGCGGCGGTGCGCTGCTGCAGATCACGATCTTCGCGCTCGGCATCATGCCGTACATCACCGCGAGCATCATCCTGCAGCTGCTGACCGTGGTCATTCCGAAGCTGGAGAACCTCAAGAAAGAGGGACAGGCCGGCACCGCGAAGATCACCCAGTACACGCGTTATCTGACGGTCGCCCTCGCGATCCTGCAGGGCACCGGCCTGGTCGCCACCGCGCGGACCGGCGCCCTGTTCGGCACCTGCCCGGTCGCTCGCGAGATCGTCCCGGACCGCTCGATCTTCACCACGATCACCATGGTGATCACCATGACCGCCGGTACCTGCATCGTCATGTGGCTCGGTGAGCTCATCACCGACCGCGGCATCGGCAACGGCATGTCGATCCTGATGTTCATCTCGATCGCGGCCGGCTTCGTCACCGCTCTCTGGACGATCAAGCTCCAGGGCAAGATCGCTGATGGCTGGGTGGAGTTCGCCGTCGTCATCCTCGTCGGACTCGCGATGGTGGCCCTGGTGGTCTTCGTCGAGCAGGCCCAGCGCAGGATCCCCGTCCAGTACGCGAAGCGCATGATCGGCCGCCGTGCCTACGGCGGCACGTCCACCTACATCCCGCTCAAGGTGAACCAGGCCGGTGTCATCCCGGTCATCTTCGCCTCGTCGCTGCTGTACATCCCGGCCCTGATCGTGCAGTTCAGCGGCTCGACCGCGGGCTGGGCGACCTGGATCCAGAAGCACTTCGTCAAGGGCGACCACCCGTACTACATCGCCGCCTACTTCCTCCTGATCGTCTTCTTCGCGTTCTTCTACGTGGCGATCTCGTTCAACCCCGAGGAAGTTGCTGACAACATGAAGAAGTATGGTGGGTTCATCCCGGGCATCCGCGCCGGCCGGCCTACCGCTGAGTACCTGAGCTACGTACTCAACCGGATCACCTGGCCGGGGTCGCTGTACCTGGGTCTCATCGCTCTAGTGCCGACAATGGCGTTGGCCGGCTTCGGAGCGAACCAGAACTTCCCGTTCGGCGGGACGAGCATCCTGATCATCGTGGGTGTGGGTCTGGAAACCGTGAAGCAGATCGAGAGCCAGCTCCAGCAGCGCAACTACGAAGGGTTCCTCCGCTGATGCGAATCGTCCTCGTCGGACCCCCCGGGGCGGGCAAGGGAACGCAGGCCGCGTTCCTCGCCAAGAACCTGTCGATCCCGCACATCTCCACGGGCGACCTCTTCCGCGCCAACATCAGCCAGGGCACGGAGCTGGGTGTGCGCGCCAAGGCGTTCATGGACCGCGGTGAGCTCGTCCCGGACGAGATCACCATCGGCATGGCCAAGGACCGCATGGAGCAGCCGGACGCCGCGAACGGCTTCCTGCTCGACGGCTTCCCGCGCAACGTCGCCCAGGCCGAGGCCCTGGACGAGATGCTGACCGGTGCCGGCATGAAGCTGGACGCCGTCCTCGACCTGGAGGTCGAGGAGGACGAGGTCGTCAAGCGCATCGCCGGCCGTCGCATCTGCCGTCAGGACTCCGCGCACGTGTTCCACGTGATCTACGCGGCGCCCAAGGTCGAGGGCGTCTGCGACAAGTGCGAGGGCGAGCTCTACCAGCGCGACGACGATTCCGAGGCCACGGTCCGTAATCGGCTGGAGGTCTACCACACGCAGACCGAGCCGATCATCGACTACTACAAGGCCCAGGGTCTGCTGGTGACCATCTCCGCCCTCGGCGAGGTGCACGAGATCACCAAGCGGGCGATGGACGCCCTGAAGAAGTAGTCACCCCCCTGTTGTGCCGGTACGGCCGCGGTGTCCCTAGGGCATCGCGGCCGTACTGTTGAAACGACCCGTTTTCGAAGGTGGAAGGTCCCGTTCATGGTTCAGCTGAAGACCCCCGAGCAGATCGCGAAGATGCGCGAGGCAGGGCTGGTCGTCGCCGCGATCCACGCGGCGACCCGTGAGGCGGCCGTGCCGGGCGCCACGACGCGGGACCTGGACATGGTGGCCCGCAAGGTCATCGCGGACGCCGGGGCGAAGTCGAACTTCCTTGGCTACGGCGGTTTCCCCGCGACCATCTGCACGTCGGTGAACGAGGTCGTCGTCCACGGCATCCCGGACGACAAGACGGTCCTCAAGGACGGCGACGTCATCTCCATCGACGCCGGCGCCATCGTGGACGGCTGGCACGGGGACGCGGCGTACACGGCCTTCGTGGGCACCGGTCACGCTCCGGAGCTGGTCGAGCTCTCCCGGGTCACCGAGGAGTCGATGTGGGCCGGTATCGCGGCCATGAAGCTCGGCAACCGCCTCGTGGACATTTCGAAGGCGATCGAGGGTTACATCAAGCGCCAGCCGCGTCCCGCGACGGGCGACCACAGCCTCGGCCGGTTCGGGATCATCGAGGACTACGGCGGCCACGGCATCGGCTCCGAGATGCACATGGACCCGCACCTGCTGAACTACGTCTCGCGCAAGCGGGGCAAGGGCATCAAGCTGGTCCCGGGCCTGTGCCTGGCGATCGAGCCGATGGTGTCCCTGGGCACCGCCCAGACGGAGGTACTCGCCGACGACTGGACGGTCATCACGACGGACGGCACCTGGTCCTCGCACTGGGAGCACTCCGTGGCCCTCACGGAGGCCGGTCCCATCGTCCTGACCAGCCCCGACTGCGGCAAGGCGAAGCTCGCGGAGTACGGCGTCACGACGGCGCCGGACCCCCTCGGGTAGCCGCCGGTTAATGATCTAGACTCTGGGGCAAACTTTCCGGATTCGTCTTTCTGGGTGCCCTGACGTAGACTGACTCGTCGGCTTACGTGCATTCGCATGTCCGTCAGCCGATCAAGGTAGCCGATTCGAAAGGCGAAGCGTGGCCAAGAAGCAAGGTGCCATCGAGATCGAGGGCACCGTGATCGAGTCCCTCCCGAACGCCATGTTCAAGGTGGAACTCCAGAACGGTCACAAGGTCCTCGCGCACATCAGCGGCAAGATGCGGATGCACTACATCCGCATCCTTCCCGATGACCGGGTCGTTGTGGAGCTGTCTCCGTACGACCTGACGCGTGGCCGGATCGTCTACCGATACAAGTAGATCTTGCCCCCGCACCCCGCTCCGGCGCGGGTGGTGGCACTGACCCGGAGAACCTCACCCACATGAAGGTCAAGCCGAGCGTCAAGAAGATCTGCGACAAGTGCAAGGTGATCCGCCGTCACGGCCGGGTCATGGTCATCTGCGACAACCTGCGCCACAAGCAGCGCCAGGGCTGACGCACGCCGACCGACCTGCCTTCCGCAGTTCTTCGCGCGACGCAACAAAACGTACATACGCAGAGCCCGCCCAGCCCTGAGAGGGGCCGGCGGCACCTCCGGCGGGGGCCGGGGACCCGGACGTACCATCACCCACGAGGGTGGTCGGCGGTCGGGAGTGGTTCTGCGGAAGACCCCCGAACACACAGGAGCCATTGAATGGCACGCGTTTCCGGTGTTGACATCCCGCGCGAAAAGCGTGTGGAGATCGCACTCACCTACGTCTTCGGTATCGGGCGCACCCGGTCCAAGGAGATCCTCGCCTCCACCGGCGTGAACCCGAACACCCGCGTTCGTGACCTGGCCGAAGAGGACCTCGTCAAGATCCGCGAGTACGTGGACGCCAACCTCCGTACCGAGGGTGACCTCCGCCGCGAGATCCAGGGCGACATTCGCCGCAAGATCGAGATCCAGTGCTACCAGGGCATCCGCCACCGTCGTGGCCTGCCGGTGCACGGTCAGCGCACCAGCACGAACGCGCGTACCCGCAAGGGCCCGCGTCGCGCGATCGCCGGCAAGAAGAAGCCGGGCAAGAAGTAGTCCTGTTCAGCGGTCTTGCGCTGTAGGACCGACCACCTCCCGTAGGAGTAAGAGATGCCCCCCAAGGGTCGTCAGGGCGCTGCCAAGAAGGTGCGCCGCAAGGAAAAGAAGAACGTCGCTCACGGGCACGCCCACATCAAGAGCACGTTCAACAACACCATCGTTTCGATCACGGACCCGTCCGGCAACGTGATCTCCTGGGCCTCCGCCGGCCACGTCGGCTTCAAGGGCTCGCGCAAGTCCACCCCCTTCGCCGCGCAGATGGCCGCCGAGTCGGCCGCCCGCCGCGCGCAGGAGCACGGCATGCGCAAGGTCGACGTCTTCGTCAAGGGTCCCGGCTCCGGCCGTGAGACCGCGATCCGCTCCCTCCAGGCCACCGGCCTCGAGGTGGGTTCGATCCAGGACGTCACCCCCACCCCGCACAACGGCTGCCGCCCGCCGAAGCGCCGCCGCGTCTGACGCAGCGGACGCACCTGTGCGTTCTTGAGTGTCCGGGCGGTACGAACCCTTCGGGGGACGTACCGCCCGTACCCTTGTAAGTCCGCGGCCCCCGGGCCGCACCCGTCGGGCGTCAAATAGTGGGCGTCCACGACTGAAGGAACAGACATGCTTATCGCTCAGCGTCCTTCGCTGACCGAAGAGGTCGTCGACGAGTACCGCTCGCGGTTCGTGATCGAGCCGCTGGAGCCGGGCTTCGGCTACACCCTCGGCAACTCCCTGCGCCGTACCCTCCTGTCCTCCATCCCGGGTGCCGCTGTCACCAGCATCCGCGTGGACGGCGTCCTGCACGAGTTCACCACCGTGCCGGGCGTCAAGGAAGACGTCACGGACATCATCCTCAACATCAAGCAGCTGGTCGTCTCCTCGGAGCACGACGAGCCGGTCGTGATGTACCTGCGCAAGCAGGGTCCCGGCCTGGTCACCGCTGCCGACATCGCGCCCCCGGCCGGTGTCGAGGTGCACAACCCGGACCTGGTCCTCGCCACGCTCAACGGCAAGGGCAAGCTGGAGATGGAGCTGACCGTCGAGCGCGGTCGCGGCTACGTCTCCGCCGTCCAGAACAAGCAGGTGGGCCAGGAGATCGGCCGTATCCCGATCGACTCCATCTACTCGCCGGTTCTGAAGGTCACCTACAAGGTCGAGGCGACCCGAGTCGAGCAGCGCACCGACTTCGACAAGCTCATCGTCGACGTCGAGACCAAGCAGGCCATGCGCCCGCGCGACGCCATGGCATCCGCCGGCAAGACCCTGGTCGAGCTGTTCGGTCTGGCGCGCGAGCTCAACATCGATGCCGAGGGCATCGACATGGGCCCGTCCCCGACGGACGCCGCCCTGGCCGCCGACCTGGCGCTGCCGATCGAGGAGCTGGAGCTCACCGTTCGGTCGTACAACTGCCTCAAGCGCGAGGGCATCCACTCCGTGGGTGAGCTCGTGGCCCGCTCCGAGGCCGACCTGCTCGACATCCGCAACTTCGGTGCGAAGTCGATCGACGAGGTCAAGGCGAAGCTCGCCGGCATGGGCCTGGCCCTCAAGGACAGCCCGCCCGGGTTCGACCCGACCGCCGCGGCCGACGCCTTCGGCGCGGACGACGACGCCGACGCCGGCTTCGTCGAGACCGAGCAGTACTAAGAAATGACTTTCCCGGGGCATCCGCCCCGGGGGAACTGACACCGGTACCTGACACGGCCGGTGCAGATATGAAGGAGTAACACCATGCCGCGTCCCGCAAAGGGTGCCCGTCTGGGCGGCTCCGCCGCGCACGAGAAGCACCTTCTCGCGAACCTCGCGAAGGCGCTCTTCGAGCACGGCCGCATCACCACCACCGAGGCCAAGGCCCGCCGCCTGCGTCCCTACGCCGAGCGTCTGGTCACCAAGGCCAAGAAGGGCGACATCCACAACCGTCGCCTGGTGCTGCAGACGATCACGGACAAGAGCATCGTGCACACGCTGTTCACCGAGATCGCCCCGCGCTACGAGAACCGCCCCGGTGGTTACACGCGCATCACCAAGATCGGCAACCGTCGTGGCGACAACGCCCCGATGGCCGTGATCGAGCTGGTCGAGGCCCTCACGGTCGCCCAGCAGGCCACCGGCGAGGCCGAGGCCGCCACCAAGCGTGCGGTCAAGGAGGCCGAGGCTGCCGCCGAGGCCCCCGCCGCCGAGGAGACCAAGGAGGCCTGATCCCCCGGGATCACGCTTGCTTGATCGGCTCTGAACGGGCCCGCCCCTTCCCGGGGCGGGCCCGTTCTGCATTTCTGTGCGTCTGAGAGGATCTGTCACGTGAGTGACGAGGTGGAGCCCGGGCACGTCCGGGTACGGCTGGACCTGTCCTACGACGGCAAGGACTTCTCCGGCTGGGCGAAGCAGCGCACGCTGCGGACCGTCCAGGGCGAGCTGGAATCGGCCCTGAAGACCGTGATGCGGCTGCCCGAGCCGGTCGAGCTGACCGTCGCCGGGCGCACCGACGCGGGCGTGCACGCCCGCGGGCAGGTCGCCCAGTTCGACATCGACGGGGAGGTGTGGGCCGAGCACCACGACAAGCTGCTGCGCCGCCTCGCCGGCCGCCTCCCGCACGACATCCGGGTGTGGAAGGTCGCCGAGGCCCCCCAGGGCTTCAACGCGCGCTTCTCCGCCATCTGGCGCCGCTACGCCTACCGCGTCGGCGACCACCAGGGCGGAGTGGACCCGCTGCGCCGCGGGCACGTGCTGTGGCACCAGTGGCCGCTGGACGTGGACGCCATGAACGAGGCCTCCCGCGCGCTGCTCGGCGAGCACGACTTCGCCGCCTACTGCAAGAAGCGCGAGGGCGCGACGACCATCCGCACCCTCCAGGAGCTCAGCTGGGTGCGGGCCGAGGACGGCATCGTCACCGCGACCGTCCGCGCCGACGCCTTCTGCCACAACATGGTCCGCTCCCTGGTCGGCGCGCTGCTGCACGTCGGCGACGGGCACCGGCCCGTCGAGTGGCCCGGGCAGGTCCTGGCCGCGGCCGTACGGGACTCCTCGGTGCACGTGGTCAAGCCGCACGGGCTGACCCTGGAGGAGGTCGGCTACCCGGCGGACGAGCTGCTGGCCGCCCGCAGCAAGGAGGCGCGGAACATGCGCACCCTGCCGGGCAAGGGCTGCTGCTAGGTAAGAATCCCGTTTGGGTCCGGCGCCGCCGGACCGGGAGAATGCCCGGCATGGGACATCTCGAAGCCAGCCACCTGGAGTACTACCTTCCCGACGGGCGGGTCCTGCTCCCCGACGTCTCCTTCCGCGTGGGGGAGGGGTCGGTGGTGGCCCTGGTGGGGGCCAACGGCGCCGGCAAGACCACGCTGCTCAAGCTGATCTCCGGCGAGCTCCAGCCGCACGGCGGCGGGGTCACCATCAGCGGCGGCCTCGGCGTGATGTCCCAGTTCGTGGGCTCGGTGCGGGACGAGACGACCGTACGGGACCTGCTGGTCTCCGTGTCCCAGCCGCGGATCCGGGAGGCCGCGAAGGCCGTGGACCGGGCCGAGGAGCTGATCCTCACCGTCGACGACGAGGCCGCCCAGATGGCCTACGCCCAGGCGCTCAGCGACTGGGCCGACGTCCAGGGCTACGAGGCCGAGACCCTGTGGGACGTGTGCACGATGGCCGCGCTGGCCATCCCGTACGACCAGGCGCAGTTCCGCGAGGTGCGCACGCTCTCCGGCGGTGAGCAGAAGCGGCTCGTCCTGGAGGCGCTGCTGCGCGGGCCGGACGAGGTGCTGCTGCTCGACGAGCCGGACAACTACCTGGACGTCCCCGGCAAGCGGTGGCTGGAGGAGCAGCTGCGGGCCACCCGCAAGACGGTCCTGTTCGTCTCCCACGACCGGGAGCTGCTGACGCAGGCCGCTCAGAAGATCATCAGCCTGGAGGCGAGCCCGATGGGCTCCGACGTCTGGGTGCACGGCGCGGGCTTCGGCACCTACCACGAGGCCCGCAAGGAGCGCTTCGCCCGGTTCGAGGAGCTCAAGCGGCGCTGGGACGAGGAGCACGCCCGGCTGAAGGCCCTGGTGCTGCGGCTGCGCAACCAGGCCGCGAGCAGCCCCGACATGGCCTCGCGCTACCGGGCGATGCAGACCCGCTTCCAGAAGTTCGAGGAGGCCGGCCCGCCGCCGGAGCCGCCGCGGGAGCAGGACATCAAGATGCGGCTCAAGGGCGGCCGTACGGGCGTGCGCGCGCTGACCGTGGAGAACCTGGAGCTGACCGGCCTGATGAAGCCGTTCTCCCTGGAGGTCTTCTACGGGGAGCGGGTCGCGGTGCTCGGCTCGAACGGCTCCGGCAAGTCGCACTTCCTGCGGCTGCTGGCGGGCGAGGACGTCAAGCACACCGGTGACTGGAAGCTGGGCGCACGGGTGGTTCCCGGCCATTTCGCGCAGACCCACGCCCATCCGGAGCTGTTCGGCCGCACGCTCGTCGACATCCTGTGGACGGAGGCGGCCAAGCCCCTGGGCCAGGCGATGGGGGCGCTGCGCCGCTACGAGCTGGAGCGCCAGGCGGAGCAGCCGTTCGAGAAGCTTTCGGGCGGTCAGCAGGCGCGGTTCCAGATCCTGCTGCTGGAGCTGGCCGGTACGACGGCGCTGCTGCTGGACGAGCCGACCGACAACCTCGACCTGGAGTCGGCGGAGGCCCTGCAGGACGGGCTGGAGTCGTACGAGGGCACGGTGCTGTGCGTGACGCACGACCGCTGGTTCGCGCGCACATTTGACCGTTACTTGGTCTTCGGTTCAGACGGTGTTGTGCGCGAGACTCAGGAACCCGTCTGGGACGAACGTAGGGTCGACCGGAAGCGTTAGGGGGCCGACCTTCCCCGCGCGGGTCGAGGGGGAGGCGTCGTGGGGCTGCGGCCTAGCATCTGGCTCATGCGCATCTGGCTGACGCAGAGTGGCCGGCCGGTCACCGGTGACCGGCTGGTCGCCTGGCTGCTCGGGCCGGCGCCGCGGTCCTGGCGGGCGGTGGCGCTGGTGGTCCTGCTGGCGGTCTCGGTCTCGACGAGCCTGCGGGCGAACTGGGGCTCGGACAACGCGTTCGTGGTGAAGGCCGCGGACGCGCTGCTGGAGGGGGTCTCCCCGTACGAGGACAAGCGCTTCCTGTACCTGCCCAGCGCGGTGCTCATGGCGGTGCCGGAGGCGCTGGTGCCCCGGGGGGTGCTGCGCTGGCTGCTGCCGGCGGGGATCTCCGGGCTGGTCGGGGCCGGCTGGTGGGCGGCGCTGCGGCTGTTCTCGGTGCCGCTGTGCTCGCGGTTCGCGGTGGGCGGGCTGGGGCTGCTCGGGCTGGCGTACAAGCCGTACCTGAACCTGGTGCTGATCGGGAACTGGACGGCGATCTCGGCGGCGGCCCTGCCGTTGGCGCTGCTGCTGGCGCACCGCAGGTCCTGGGCGGCGGCGGGGCTGGTGGTGGGGCTGGCGATCGCCTGCAAGCCGATGCTGGTGCCGGTCGGGCTGGTCTTCGTCCTGGCCCGGCGGTGGCGGGGGCTGGCGGTGGCGGTGCTGGTGCCGGTGGGGCTGTCGCTGGCGGGGGCGCTGCTGATGCCGAGTCCGACGCTGTTCTTCACCAAGACGCTGCCGTTCCTGTTCCAGGGGCAGGACGCGTACGCGCTGCCCTGGGACGCCTCGCCGATCGCGGTGCTGCCGCGGCTGGGGGTGCCGCAGCCGGTGGCGGTGGTGCTGGCGGGTGCGGGGGCGGTGGCCGGGCTGTGGGCGGCGTGGCGGCGGTGGCGGCGGCCGGATCCGGCGGGCGAGGGGGGTGAGCTCCGTCTGGTGGAGACCACCTGCATGGTGATGCTCGCCGTGTTCCTCGTCTCACGCCCGTCCTTCGACCACTACCTGCTGGTGGTGCTGCCGATGCTGCTGGCGTCGGGGGTGCGGGAGGGCTCTCTGCCCCGGTCAGGCTGGTTCTGGGCGGCCCTGGTGCCGCAGGCGGCGGGGATCCCGTGGCCCTCGGAATTCGAGCACAAGCGGCGTGCTTTCCGTGACTGTGTGACGTTGTGCGGGCTCGCGGGGTTGCTGGCGCGTCGCGCTCTGCGCTCCGGTCGGGTTACTCTGGAGCCCGTAACAACTGCGGGGTCCCCACCCAGGACCGAACCGGAGTGCGCCGCGACGTCAGCAGAATCGGCATCGCGGACCGCGTTTTGACCCGTAAGGGTCTCCTTGGGTATCCTGCTGGTTTGTTATGCGTATTGGCTTTCTCATTCTCACGTGAAAGGGCCTTACGCCGGTCCACCGGACCGATGACCAGCAGTTTTCACTCGGGTGCGTCCCCGATGTGAACGAGGGCTGTCGTGATCGTCCGTGGTGACCCTGTCAGGACCCTTCCCGCGGGGCTTAGGCCCTATGGGATGACCCACCACTGAAGAAGCGAAGGCATACGCGTGCGTACGTTCAGCCCCAAGCCCGGCGACATCTCGCGCCAGTGGCTCGTCATTGACGCCCAGGACGTTGTCCTCGGCCGTCTGGCGACCCAGGCCGCCACCCTCCTCAAGGGCAAGCACAAGCCGACTTACGCCCCCCACATGGACATGGGCGACTTCGTCATCATCATCAACGCCGACAAGGTTCACCTGTCCGGCAACAAGGCCTCGCAGAAGATGGCCTACCGCCACTCCGGTTTCCCGGGCGGTCTGCGCTCCGTGCGCTACGACGACCTGCTGGCGAACAACCCGGAGAAGGCCGTCGAGAAGGCCGTCAAGGGCATGCTCCCCAAGAACTCCCTGGGCCGTCAGATGCTCTCGAAGCTGAAGGTCTACTCGGGCGACCAGCACCCGCACGCTGCCCAGCAGCCGGTGCCGTTCGAGATCACCCAGGTCGCGCAGTAGTTCCGGCCACCCCCTAAACACAGAGAATTCTGAGGAGCATCGTGGCCGAGACCACCGCCGAGACCCCCGTCGACGAGTTCGAGGGCGTCGAGGAGTACACCACCGAGTCGGACGTCGTCGTCGAGGGCGACTACACCTCCGAGTCCCTTGCCGGTCGCTTCGGTGACCCCCAGCCGGCCGCCGGCCTGGGCCGTCGCAAGAACGCCATCGCCCGCGTCCGGATCGTTCCGGGCACCGGCAAGTGGAAGATCAACGGTCGCACCCTTGAGGACTACTTCCCCAACAAGGTGCACCAGCAGGAAGTCAACGAGCCCTTCAAGCTCCTGGAGCTTGACGGCCGTTACGACGTCATCGCCCGCATCTCGGGTGGCGGCGTCTCCGGTCAGGCCGGCGCCCTGCGCCTCGGCGTGGCCCGCGCGCTGAACGAGGCGGACGTGGACAACAACCGCCCGGCGCTGAAGAAGGCCGGCTTCCTCTCCCGCGACGACCGTGCGGTCGAGCGCAAGAAGGCCGGTCTCAAGAAGGCCCGTAAGGCTCCGCAGTACAGCAAGCGTTAATCTGCGCCTGCTGTTCAGCAACGAAACCGCCCCGGCAGCACTCTCTGTGCTGTCGGGGCGGTTCGTTTACCGCCAAAAACGGCAAACACCTGTCACTAGCGGGCACCAAGCGAAGCGTGAACTCGGGAGGACAACAGTGGGACGACTCTTCGGGACGGACGGTGTGCGAGGCGTCGCCAACGCGGATCTGACGGCTGAGCTCGCGCTCGGCCTCTCCGTGGCGGCCGCACACGTACTGGCCGAGGCGGGCACCTTCGCGGGCCACCGCCCCACGGCGGTGGTCGGCCGCGATCCCCGCGCCTCGGGCGAGTTCCTGGAGGCCGCGGTCGTCGCGGGCCTCGCCAGCGCCGGCGTGGACGTCCTGCGCGTCGGTGTGCTGCCCACCCCGGCGGTGGCGTATCTCACCGGTGCGCTGGGCGCCGACCTCGGCGTGATGCTCTCCGCGAGCCACAACGCCATGCCCGACAACGGCATCAAGTTCTTCGCGCGCGGCGGCCACAAGCTCGCCGACGAGCTGGAGGACAAGATCGAGGCCGTCTACGAGGAGCACCGCACCGGCGCCCCCTGGGCCCGGCCCACCGGCGCCGGCGTCGGCCGGGTCTCGGACTACGACGAGGGCTTCGACAAGTACGTCGCCCACCTGATCGGCGTGCTGCCCAACCGCCTCGACGGCCTGAAGATCGTCCTGGACGAGGCGCACGGCGCGGCCGCCCGCGTCTCGCCCGAGGCCTTCGCCCGGGCCGGGGCCGATATCGTCACCATCGGCGCCGAGCCCGACGGCCTGAACATCAACGACGGTTGCGGCTCCACCCACCTCGGCCTGCTCAAGCAGGCCGTCGTCGAGCACCGGGCGGACCTCGGCATCGCCCACGACGGCGACGCCGACCGCTGCCTCGCGGTGGACGGCGACGGCAACGAGATCGACGGCGACCAGATCCTCGCCGTGCTCGCCCTCGCCATGCGCGAGGCCGGCCAGCTGCGCGAGAACACCGTCGTGGCCACCGTCATGTCGAACCTGGGCTTCAAGCTGGCCATGGAGGGCGAGGGCGTCCACCTCGTCCAGACCGGCGTCGGCGACCGGTACGTCCTGGAGTCGATGAAGGAGCACGGCTACGCCCTGGGCGGCGAGCAGTCCGGCCACGTGATCATCCTGGACCACGCCACCACCGGCGACGGCACCCTCACCGGCCTCATGCTGGCCGCCCGCGTCGCCGCCACGGGCCGCTCGCTGGCCGAGCTGGCCGGGGTCATGACGCGGCTGCCGCAGGTCCTGATCAACGTCAAGGACGTCGACAAGTCCCGCGTCTCCACCTCCGCCGAGCTGGCCAACGCCGTCACCGAGGCGGAGCGGGAGCTCGGTTCCACCGGACGGGTGCTGCTGCGCCCCTCGGGCACCGAGCCGCTCGTACGGGTGATGGTGGAGGCCGCCGACATCGAGCAGGCCCGCACGGTCGCCGGGCGCCTCGCCGACGCGGTGAAGTCCGCCCTGGGCTAGGCCCTCGCGCCACGGCCGTTCCAGGGCCTCCCCGGAACGGCCGCGGCGGGTGTTCAGAGCTTGCGCAGGCTCAGCTTCGTGACCTTGTGGTCGGGGCCCTTGCGGACGACGAGGGTGGCGCGGCCGCGGGTGGGGGCCACGTTCTCCAGGAGGTTGGGCTTGTTGATCGTCCGCCACATCGTCTGCGCGTACTCCAGGGCCTCCTCCTCCGAGACCTGGGTGTACTTGCGGAAGTAGGAGAACGGGTTCTGGAACGCGGTCTCGCGCAGCTTCCGGAAGCGGTTGAGGTACCAGCGCTCGATGTCCTCGGGGCGGGCGTCCACGTACACGCTGAAGTCGAAGTAGTCGGCGAGACCGACCCGGGTGCGGCCGTCCTTGCCGGGCAGGGCCGGCTGGAGGACGTTGAGCCCCTCGACGATGAGGATGTCCGGGCGGCGGACGACGAGCCGCTCGTCCGGGACGATGTCGTAGATCAGGTGCGAGTAGACCGGGGCGGTGACCTCGTCCTTGCCGGCCTTGATGTCGGCGACGAACTTGGTGAGCGCGCGGCGGTCGTAGGACTCGGGGAAGCCCTTGCGCGAGGTCAGGCCGCGGCGCTGGAGCTCCTTCATCGGGTAGAGGAAGCCGTCCGTGGTGACGCGCTCGACGCGCGGGTGCTCGGGCCAGCGGGCCAGCAGGGCCTGGAGCAGACGGGCCACGGTGGACTTGCCGACGGCCACGGAGCCGGCGACGCCTATGACGAACGGGGTCCCCTGCTGGGCGCCGTGGCCGTTGCCGCCCGCGTCGCCGAGGAAGGTGTTCAGGGTGCCGCGGAGGTTGCTGGTGGCGCCGACGTACAGGTTGAGCAGGCGGGAGAGCGGGAGGTAGACGTCCCGCACCTCGTCCAGGTCGATGACGTCGCCGAGGCCGCGCAGCCGCTCGACCTCCTCCGCCGTCAGTGGCAGGGGGGTGCGCTCGCGCAGGGCGCTCCACTCCGCCCGCGTGAGGTCGACGTAGGGCGAGGGCTCCGGCACCCGGCGGGGACCGGGACGCTCCGTTGCGTGCTCCGGCGTAGAGCGCGTCGGCGATGTGATCACACCGCCATTGTCCCGGCTCGGGGCGCCGTGTGGGTGGTGGGGTCGGTCACGTGGCCGGTGGGAGGGGCGGGAAGGGCCGGGTGGCGGGTTGTGCCCGAGCGGATCTCGATCGGAAGCCCGTCCTGTCTCGTGCCGATCACGATTCGGGGTGTGTGACCAGGAAGATCCCGCCGGAGTGCCATTAACACCGGTCGCGTGATCGAGCAAGTCGTACATTGTTCGTCACCGCGGCGTTGACCGGCGCCCTTGCGGTGTCTGCTTCATGGGGGAGAGCTCTACGTGGGTACCACGTTTGTCCGCCGCGGCCTCGTGGCCGCGTCCGTGTCGGGGGTGGCGCTGGCCGTGCTGGCCACCGGGTGCGGGGCCGGACGGCCCACCGTGATCGTGGTGGAGGAGGACGTGGCGGCCGCCGAGCTGCCCACGTCCGACGTGGGCGCCGGGCCCGCCCGCAAGGGGCAGCAGGCCGCTTCCCCGCAGAAGGGCAGGGTGCAGGAGGCCCCCGAGCGGCTGCTCGTGGCGCAGGGGGACCTGCTGGACCACAAGGTCACCCCTCAGGTCCACGACAGCGCGCCGGCGAGCGTGGACCGGCCCGAGTGCCGGGAGCTGGCCCACGCCGTCTCCGGGTTCCTTCCGGCCGGGCGGACCGGCTGGGCCAGGGCCGCCGTGGTCGCGATGGCGTCGGCGCTGCCGGACGACGCCCCGGAGGGGCAGAAGCGGGCGGCCGCGCTGGACGCCGCCAGCTCGACGGTGACGGTGGTGACCGTCGGCTCGTACGCGGGGGACGCCGCCCACGGGCACTTCACCGAGGTGCAGACGGCGGGGCGGGCCTGCGAGGGCGGGTACGCGGCGACGGCGGACGGGGAGACCGTCACGGTGACCCGGGTCGTCCCGCACGCCGCGTCCGGCGGCGACGAGGCCCTGGCGTACACCGTCGAGGCGGAGCGCGACGGCGAGCCGTTCCAGACCGAGCTCATGGTGGTGCGCAAGGGCGGCACGCTCGTCAACTTCTTCGCCAACCGGCACTCCGGCGAGGCGCAGCTGGCGGCGCCCGCGATCGAGGCACAGGTCAGGAAGCTCGGCTGAGCCCGCGACGGGGGGCGTCAGCCAAGAAGGTCAACCCCGCTCCGGTGGATTCGCCGGGGCGGGGTTTTCGTCCTGTACGGGTACCCGACAGACGGCCAACTCAGGCGTACCCTGCGGCCTATGTGCGGAATTGTGGGATACGTGGGAGCGCAGTCGGCGCTCGATGTGGTCATCGCCGGACTGAAGCGGCTGGAGTACCGAGGCTATGACTCGGCGGGGGTCGCCGTCCTCGCCGACGGGAAACTCGCCAACGCCAAGAAGGCCGGGAAGCTCGTCAACCTGGAGAAGGAACTGCTCGCGCAGCCCCTTCCGGCGGGCTCCACGGGCCTCGGGCACACCCGCTGGGCGACCCACGGCGGGCCCACGGACGTCAACGCACACCCCCATCTGGACAACTCCGGCCGGGTGGCCGTCGTCCACAACGGGATCATCGAGAACTTCGCGGTGCTGCGCGCCGAACTGGCCGAGCGCGGGCACCGGCTGGAGTCGGAGACGGACACCGAGGTCGTCGCGCACCTGCTGGCCGAGTCCTTCGACACGGCCGTGGGGGCCGGCGGCGCCCGGGGCGCGGGGCTCGCGGAGGCGATGCGGCAGGTGTGCCGGCGGCTGGAGGGCGCGTTCACGCTGGTCGCGGTGCACGCCGACGAGCCGGACGTGGTGGTCGGCGCGCGCCGGAACTCCCCGCTGGTGGTGGGCGTTGGGGAGGGTGAGAACTTCCTCGCCTCGGACGTGGCCGCGTTCATCGCCCACACGCGGTCCGCGATCGAGCTGGGGCAGGACCAGGTCGTCGAGCTCCGCCGCGACGGTGTCTCGGTGACCAACTTCGACGGTTCGCCCGCGTCGGTGCGGGCGTACCACGTGGACTGGGACGCTTCGGCGGCCGAGAAGGGGGGTTATGACTACTTCATGCTCAAGGAGATCGCCGAACAGCCGAAGGCCGTCGCCGACACCCTCCTGGGCAGGATCGACGCGAGCGGCCTGCTGACCCTCGACGAGGTGCGCATCCCCGCCTCGGTGCTCCGCGAGGTCGACAAGGTCGTGATCGTGGCGTGCGGTACGGCGTACCACGCGGGCATGATCGCGAAGCTGGCCATCGAGCACTGGACCCGCATCCCGTGCGAGACCGAGCTGGCCAGCGAGTTCCGCTACCGCGACCCGATCCTGGACCAGCGGACGCTGGTGATCGCGATCTCGCAGTCCGGCGAGACCATGGACACCCTGATGGCGCTGCGGCACGCCCGCGAGCAGGGTGCCAGGGTGCTGGCCATCTGCAATACGAACGGCTCTACGATCCCGCGCGAGTCGGACGCCGTGCTGTACACGCACGCCGGGCCGGAGGTGGCCGTCGCCTCGACGAAGGCGTTCCTGACGCAGCTGGTGGCCTGCTACCTGGTCGCCCTCTACCTCGGGCAGGTGCGGGGGACCAAGTGGGGCGACGAGATCGAGGCGGTGATCCGGGAGCTGTCGGACATCGCGGCGGCGGTGGACCGGGTCCTGGAGACGATGGAGCCGGTACGGGCCCTCGCGCGCTCGCTGGCCGACAAGGACACCGTGCTGTTCCTGGGCCGGCACGTCGGCTACCCCGTGGCGCTGGAGGGTGCGCTCAAGCTCAAGGAGCTGGCGTACATGCACGCCGAGGGCTTCGCGGCGGGCGAGCTCAAGCACGGGCCGATCGCGCTGATCGAGGAGGACCTGCCGGTGGTGGTCGTCGTACCGTCACCGCGCGGCCGCTCGGTCCTGCACGACAAGATCGTCTCGAACATCCAGGAGATCCGGGCGCGCGGGGCCCGGACCATCGTGATCGCGGAGGAGGGCGACGACGCGGTGGTCCCCTACGCCGACCACCTGATCCGGATTCCGGCGACGCCGACGCTGCTGCAGCCGCTGGTGGCGACGGTCCCGCTCCAGGTGTTCGCGTGCGAGCTGGCGACCGCGCGCGGCAACGAGGTCGATCAGCCGCGTAATCTCGCCAAGTCCGTGACGGTGGAGTAATTGGGGTTGTTGCTGTGATTGTCGGTGTGGGGATTGACGTGGCCGAGATCGCCCGGTTCGGCGCGGCGCTGGAGCGGACGCCGCAGATGGCGGAGCGCCTCTTCCTGCACACCGAGTTGACGCTGCCGAGCGGCGAGCGGCGCGGAGTCGCCTCGCTCGCCGCCCGGTTCGCGGCCAAGGAGGCCCTCGCCAAGGCGCTGGGCGCGCCGGGCGGGCTGCTGTGGACCGACGCCGAGGTCTACGTCGAGGACTCCGGGCAGCCCCGGCTGCGGGTGTCGGGCACCGTCGAGGCGCGGGCCCGGGCCCTCGGGGTGAAGTCCTGGCACATCTCGCTGAGCCATGACGCCGGGATCGCGTCGGCCGTGGTGATCGCCGAGGGCTGACGGGCCGGGCCGGCTCGGGAAGGGACGGCCCGAGTGGGGCACGCTGAGGGCATGCGTACTGCTTACAGCGTGGAGACCGTACGGGCCGCCGAGCGCGAGCTGATGGCCCGTCTGCCCGAGGGCGCCCTGATGGCGCGGGCCGCGGCCGGGCTGGCCGCCGTGTGCGCGCAGCTGCTGGCCCGGCGCCGCGGCCGGGTCTACGGGGCCCGGGTCGTCCTGCTGGTCGGGCCCGGCGACAACGGCGGCGACGCCCTGTACGCGGGTGCGCGGCTGGCGCGGCGCGGGGCCGGGGTGACGGCCGTCCCGATGGACCCCGGGCGGATGCACCCCGGCGGGCTGGCCGCGCTGCGGGCCGCCGGGGGACGGGTCGCGGAGGCGGTGCCGGCGCGGGCCGACCTGGTCGTGGACGGGCTGCTCGGCATCGGCGGCCGGGGCGGGCTGCGGCCGGCCGCGGCCGCGCTGGTGGAGCGGATCCCGGCCGGGGCGCCGGTGGTCGCGGTGGACCTGCCGAGCGGGGTGGACGCGGACACCGGGGAGGTGGCGGGCCCGGCGGTGACGGCCGAGGTGACGGTGACCTTCGGGGCGTACAAGCCGGGGCTGCTGACCGACCCCGGGGCCTCGCGGGCGGGAGCGGTGCGGCTGGTCGACATCGGGCTGGAGTTCCCGGAGTCCGCCGTGGCGATGGAGGCGCTGCAACACGCCGACGTGGCACGGCTGCTGCCGGTGCCGAACGCGTCCAGCGACAAGTACCGGCGGGGCGTGGTGGGCGTCGTCGCCGGATCGGAGCAGTACCCGGGCGCGGCGGTGCTCGCCGTGGCGGGCGCCCTGAGGGGCGGCGCCGGTGCGGTGCGGTACGTGGGCCCGGCGGCGCAGGCCGTGCTGGCGCGCTTCCCCGAGGTGCTGGTGGGGCGGGGCCGGGTGCAGGCCTGGGTGGTCGGGCCGGGGCTGGGTTCGGGGCGCGCGGAGGAGGTCGGGCGGGCCCTGGCGGACCTGGACGTGCCGGTGCTGGTCGACGCGGACGGGCTGCGCGGGCTGGACGGCGCGGTGGTGCGGGGGCGCCGGGCCGCGACCCTGCTGACCCCGCACGCGGGGGAGGCGGCGGCGCTGCTGGGGGTGCCGCGGGAGGCGGTGGAGGCGGGCCGGCTGGCCGCCGTGCGGGAGCTGGCGGAGCGGTTCGGGGCGGCGGTGCTGTTGAAGGGGGCGACGACGCTGGTCGCCTCCGGCGGTGGGGGAAGGGCCGTCCGGGTGAATCCGACGGGGACGCCGTGGCTGGCCACCGCCGGGAGCGGGGACGTCCTGTCGGGGCTGGCGGGGGCGCTGCTGGCCGGGGGGCTGTCCGGGGTGGACGCGGGGGCGGTGGGGGCGTACCTGCACGGGCTGGCGGGGCGGTTCGCGGCCGGCGGGGCGCCGGTGGTGGCGCAGCAGGTGGCCGAGGCCCTGCCGGAGGCCTGGCGGTCGGTGCGGGCCTGACCCCGGCCGGGCGGGGCCGCTGCGCGGAGCCGCCTCGAACGCCGGCGGGGCTGGACTTTCGCTCGGAGAGTCGGACAAGGCCGGTCGAACCATGCCCGATCACCGGCCGGTACGGGTTCTGAGAGACTGTGGGCGATGAACGAGACACCGATGCGCGTGTACGCCGAGATCGATCTTGACGCGGTACGGGACAACGTGCGCGCCCTGCGCGCACGGGCGCCCCGGGCCGGGCTGATGGCCGTCGTCAAGGCGAACGCCTATGGGCACGGGGCCCTCCCGTGTGCCCGGGCGGCCCAGGAGGCCGGGGCCACCTGGCTCGGCACCGCCACCCCCGAGGAGGCGCTCGCGCTGCGCGCCGCCGGGATCCAGGGGCGGATCATGTGCTGGCTGTGGACCCCCGGCGGGCCGTGGCGGGAGGCCGTCGAGGCCGACATCGACGTGTCGGTCAGCGGGATGTGGGCCCTGGACGAGGTCCGCGAGGCCGCCCGCGCCGCCGGCCGGACCGCCCGGATCCAGCTCAAGGCCGACACCGGCCTCGGCCGCAACGGCTGCCAGCCCTCCGACTGGGCCGAACTCGTCGGCGCGGCCGTCGCCGCCCAGGCCGAGGGCACCGTGCAGGTCACCGGCGTCTGGTCGCACTTCGCCTGCGCCGACGAGCCGGGCCACCCCTCCATCGGGCCCCAGCTCGACGCCTTCCGCGACATGCTGGCCTACGCGGAGAAGGAGGGCGTCGACCCCGAGGTCCGGCACATCGCCAATTCGCCCGCGACCCTCACCCTCCCCGAGAGCCACTTCGACCTCGTGCGCACCGGCCTGGCCGTCTACGGCGTCTCGCCCTCGCCCGAGCTCGGCACCCCCGCCGAGCTCGGCCTGCGGCCCGCGATGACCCTCAAGGCCTCCCTCGCGCTGGTCAAGACCGTCCCCGCCGGCCACGGCGTGAGCTACGGCCACCACTACGTCACCGGGTCCGAGACGCACCTCGCGCTCGTCCCCGCCGGGTACGCCGACGGCCTCCCGCGGGGCGCCTCCGGCCGCGGGCCCGTGCTCGTCGCCGGGAAGATCCGGCAGGCGGCCGGGCGGATCGCCATGGACCAGTTCGTCGTGGACCTGGGCGAGGACCTCGCCGAGGCCGGCGACGAGGTCGTCATCCTCGGCGACGCGGAACGCGGCGAGCCGACCGCCGAGGACTGGGCTCAAGCGGCGCATACGATCGCGTATGAGATCGTCACCCGCATCGGAGGTCGGGTGCCGCGGGTCTATCTCGGCGGCTGAGGCTGAGTGAGGACGGCGACGTCGTGAGCGAGAACTGGCGCAAGGCCGGCTGGGCCGGCGCCGCCATCGGTGTCATAGCGGCGGGCGCCGCGGCCGGTGTCGCCGTCGAACGGATCACCGTGGGCCGGGGCATCCGCCGCAAGGCGCGCCTCGCCCTGGACGCCGCCGGGGACTACGGCTCCCTGCGCGGGACCGAGGGCACCTGCCGGGCCGAGGACGGCACCGAGCTCTACTACGAGGTCGACGAGGCCGCGGAACCCGCCCCGGGCGGCGGAAAGCGGCGGCTGCGGCGCAAGGGCGCGGCCGGGCCCACCGTCGTGTTCTGCCACGGCTACTGCCTCAGCCAGGACTCCTGGCACTTCCAGCGCGCCGCCCTGCGCGGAATCGTCCGCAGCGTCTACTGGGACCAGCGCAGCCACGGCCGCAGCGCCCGCGGCCTCGCCCAGGCCGACGGCGAGCCCGTCACCATCGACCAGCTCGGCCGCGACCTCAAGGCCGTCATCGACGCCGCCGCCCCCGAGGGCCCGCTCGTCCTCGTCGGCCACTCCATGGGCGGCATGACCGTCATGGCCCTCGCCGAGCAGTTCCCCGACCTCGTGCGCGAGCGCGTGCTCGGCGTGGCCCTGGTCGGCACCTCCAGCGGCCGGCTCGACGAGGTCACGTACGGGCTGCCGTCCATCGGGCAGGGCGCGGTGCGGCGCATCCTGCCGGGCGTGCTCAAGGCACTCGGCTCCCAGGTGGAGCTCGTGGAGAAGGGCCGCCGGGCCACCGCCGACCTCTTCGCCGGCATGATCAAGCTGTACTCGTTCGGCTCCCGCGACGTGGACCCCGGCGTCGCGCGCTTCGCCGAGCGGCTGATCGAGGCCACCCCCATCGACGTGGTCGCCGAGTTCTACCCGGCCTTCCAGATCCACGACAAGAGCGCCGCCCTCCAGCGGTTCGCCGACCTGCCCGTCACCGTCATCGCCGGGGACCGGGACATGATCATCCCGCCCGGGCACAGCGTGACGATCAAGGAGGAGCTGCCGGCCGCCGAGCTGGCGGTGCTGGAGGAGACCGGGCACCTGATGATGCTGGAGCGCCCCGAGATCGTGACCGGGCTGCTCACCGGCCTGCTGGCCCGCGCCGGTGCCGTCCCCGCAGCGACTAACGTTGGGGCGCATGGAAGACGTACAGCGGGAAGCGCCGCGCAGCCCGGCCGCTGAGGCCCTGGCCGAGGCCGCCGCCGAAACCCTGATCACCGTCGACTCGCCCGCCTCCATGCAGGAGCTGGGCCGCAGGATCGCCGGCCTGCTGCGCCCCGGCGACCTCGTCCTGCTGACCGGTGAGCTCGGCGCGGGCAAGACCACCCTGACCCGGGGGCTGGGGGAGGGGCTCGGCGTGCGCGGGGCCGTGACCTCGCCGACCTTCGTGATCGCCCGGGTGCACCCGTCCCTGGGCGACGGGCCGCCGCTGGTGCACGTGGACGCGTACCGGCTGGGCGGCGGGCTGGACGAGATGGAGGACCTGGACCTCGACGTCTCCCTGCCCGAGTCCGTGGTCGTCGTGGAGTGGGGCGACGGCAAGGTGGAGGAGCTCTCCGACGACCGGCTGCACGTGGTCATCGGACGGGCGGTCGGCCACGAGGAGGTCCTGGACGACGTGCGCGAGGTCGCGCTGCGCGGCGTCGGCGCGCGGTGGGCCGGGGCCGAGCCGGAGCTGGCGCGGCTGTCGCTCGCGTAGGCCGCGAGGGGCCCGCGCGGTGCGGGCGTGGGCGGTCCGGCCGATCCGGGGACGACGTGCCGACAACTCGTCGGGAAAACATTGCGCAGGCGCGGGCCCGCGTGATGACATGGTACCGAGCGCTGGTTAGGTGTGCCTAAGTACGGCGTCCCGGGGTCTCAGGAGGCAGCCATGTCGACAGCAGGAGCAGAGCGAGCGCCCGTCGTGTCCATGCGGGCCCTGCTCGCGGCGGGCGTGGCCGCCACCGCGGTGTCCACGCCGCCCGCACGCTCGGAGCCGGCCCCCCGGGACCCCTCCGCCGAAGGGGCGGCCGACGCGGAACAGGCCGCCTCCCCGGAGCCGGAAGCGGCCTGACAGTCCGACGGTGGGGTGCGCGAGCCCGCACGCGATACCCACGTACGGGTGAAAAGTGTGCCCGGAAACCGGGGGCGTCCTACGGGACGACGACCACCTTCGAGTTGTACAGCGCGAACGCCCACATGGCGTCGCCGTCCGCACGCGACATCCGGATGCCGCCCGTCTTCTTCGCCGGGTCCGGCTGCGGCAGCGCACCGTCCACACGGGCGCTGAAACCGATCGCGATCCCCTCGGTGCTGCTGGCGAACCGCACGACGTGCTCGATCGGCACCCCGTCCGAGCCGGTGACCGTCCCCGCACGCGAGTTGACGAGATAGCTGCCCGGCACCGGGTTCACCGTGCTCGGCACCACCGTGAACGACTTCGGGTCCTTGCCGTCCTCCGTGACCAGCCACACCCGCTTCTGCGCCACCGAGTACACGACCCGCTGACCGGTCCCCGAGTTGGCCGGCAGCGCCACCGGCTTCGCCGCGTCCTGCTGCGCCGGCGCCGGGTTCTGCGGGGCGGGCGGGGCCTGCTCGGCGGCCTTCGCGGGGTGCGCGGGAGCGGTCGCGTGGGCCTGGTAGCCGAGGAAGCCGATGGCGGCGATCGCCGCGGCGGTGAGCCCGGCCACGATTCCCGAGCTGCTGCGTGCCACCTTGCTCCACCTCTCCGCGCCTGCGCGTGCCGGATCCTGCTGCCGCGTCGCCTGGGCGGACGCGTCGTACTCCCGGTCGAAAGGTAGCAGCCGGGCCCCGCTCCGACCGGCCGCAAGGCCCGGGGGCCGGGGAGTCGTAGGCTGTTCGCGTGCTCTTGCTCGCCGTAGATACCGCCACGCCCGCCGTCACCGTCGCCCTGCACGACGGGGAGTCCGTCCTGGCCGAGTCCAGTCAGGTCGACGCCCGCCGCCACGGGGAGCTCCTGCTGCCCTCCGTGGACCGGGTCCTCGCCGAGGCCGGGGTGAAGCTCGAAGCCGTCACCGGCATCGTCGTCGGCGTCGGCCCCGGCCCCTACACCGGGCTGCGCGTCGGCCTCGTCACCGCCTCCACCTTCGCCGCCGTCCTCGGCGTGCCCGTGCACGGCCTGTGCACCCTCGACGGCCTCGCGTACGCCGCCGGCGCCGCCGGGATCGAGGGCCCCTTCACCGTCGCCACCGACGCGCGGCGCAAGGAGGTCTACTGGGCGCGCTACGAGGACCCGCGCACCCGCGTCGGCGAGCCCGCGGTGGACCGCCCGGCCGACATCGCCGAGCAGGTCGCCGGCCTGCCCGCGGTGGGCCACGGCGCCCGGCTGTACCCGGAGGTCTTCCCGGACGCGCGCGGCCCCGAGCACCAGTCGGCCGCGGCCCTGGCCTCCCTGGCCGCCGAACGCCTCGCGGCGGGCCTGGAGTTCCTCCCTCCGACCCCGCTCTACCTGCGCCGCCCCGACGCCCAGGTGCCCAAGAACTACAAGGTGGTCACCCCGCAGTGACCGCCCCGACCGCAGTGCTCCGCGAGATGCGCTGGTGGGACATCGCACCGGTGCTGGAACTGGAGCACGAGCTCTTCCCCGAGGACGCCTGGTCGGCCGGGATGTTCTGGTCCGAACTCGCCCACGCGCGCGGCCCGCGGGCCACCCGCCGCTACGTCGTCGCCGAACTCGCTCCTGACAGCGGCTCCGCCGCGGGCGCCGCCGGCCGTCTGGTCGGCTACGCGGGCCTGGCGGCGGCGGGCGACCTGGGCGACGTACAGACCATCGCGGCGGCCAAGGACCAGTGGGGCACCGGACTCGGCGCCCGGCTGCTCACCGAGCTGCTGCGCGCCGCGACCGCCTTCGAGTGCGCGGAGGTGCTGCTGGAGGTCCGGGTGGACAACACCCGCGCCCAGCGGCTCTACGAGCGCTTCGGCTTCGAGCCGGTCGGCTTCCGGCGGGGCTACTACCAGCCGGGGAACGTCGACGCGCTGGTGATGCGCCTGACGGACCCGGCGCGGACGGCCGCCGGCCCCGAGGCACCGGACGCCCCGGACGCCCCGGACGCCCTGGATGCACCGGCCGGCCCCGCCACCTCGACCCCTGAGACCCCCGAACACCCTGAGAGCAGTGAGACCCATGGCTGACGAACCGCTCGTCCTCGGCATCGAGACCTCCTGCGACGAGACCGGCGTCGGCATCGTCCGCGGCACCACCCTGCTGGCCGACGCGGTCGCCTCCAGCGTCGACGAGCACGCCCGCTTCGGCGGCGTCGTGCCCGAGGTCGCCTCCCGGGCGCACCTGGAGGCGATGGTCCCGACCATCGACCGCGCCCTGAAGGAGGCCGGCGTCAGCGCCCGCGACCTCGACGGCATCGCCGTCACCGCCGGCCCCGGCCTCGCGGGCGCGCTGCTCGTCGGCGTCTCGGCGGCCAAGGCGTACGCGTACGCGCTCGGCAAGCCGCTCTACGGGGTCAACCACCTCGCCTCGCACATCTGCGTCGACCAGCTGGAGCACGGCCCGCTGCCCGAGCCGACCATGGCCCTGCTGGTCTCCGGCGGGCACTCCTCGCTGCTGCTGGCCCCGGACATCACCAGCGACGTACGCCCGCTCGGCGCGACCATCGACGACGCGGCCGGCGAGGCCTTCGACAAGATCGCCCGCGTGCTCCAGCTCGGCTTCCCCGGCGGCCCGGTCATCGACCGGCTGGCCAAGGAGGGCGACCCGAAGGCCATCAACTTCCCGCGCGGACTGACCGGGTCGCGCGACCCGGCGTACGACTTCTCCTTCTCCGGTCTCAAGACGGCGGTGGCCCGCTGGATCGAGGCGAAGCGGAACGCGGGCGAGGAGGTGCCGGTGCGCGACGTGGCGGCGTCCTTCCAGGAGGCCGTGGTGGACGTGCTGACGCGCAAGGCGATCCGCGCGTGCAAGGACGAGGGCGTGGACCACCTGATGATCGGCGGCGGCGTGGCGGCCAACTCGCGGCTGCGCGCGCTGGCGCAGGAGCGGTGCGACGACGCGGGGATCATCCTGCGCGTGCCGCGGCCCAAGCTGTGCACCGACAACGGTGCGATGGTCGCCGCGCTGGGCGCGGAGATGGTCAAGCGCAACCGCCCGGCCTCGGACTGGGACCTGTCGGCGGACTCCTCCCTCCCGGTGACGGACCCCCACGTCCCGGGCACGTCCCAGGACCACGACCACGACCACGGCGATGGCGGCCACTCCCACGCGCACTCCCACTCCCACGACCACGTGCACGAGCTCAGCAAGGACAACCTCTACTCATGAGCACCGTCGCGCTGATGTGGGAGGCCCGGGCCGTCGAGGGCCGGGGGAACGAGCTGCTGGAGTGGGCCCGGGCGCAGGTCCTGGCCCGCGAGCCGGTGCGCCGCGAGGTGCTGCGGGCCGCGCAGGACCGGGTCCTCGTGATCACCTGGTGGGAGGTCCCGCAGGGCGGCCCGTCGGCGGAGCTGCCCGAGCTGCCGGAGCCGTCGGCGGACCTGATCACCCGGGCGGTGCACCGCTGGCGGTTCGAGTCCGTCGAGGTCACGCACGGCGGCTGAGCGAGGGTCGAGGAGCGCTGCGGTGAAGCTCTACGGGGCGCCGCTAGGGTCGTGCGCATGCCTAGCCGCCGTGACCTGCCGCCCCCGCCGCCCGCCGCGCACCTGCGCGAGTGGCTGGACGAGAGCGTCGTACGGGCCGACCGCGCGCGCTTCCTCGCGGACCTGAGCCGCCGCAGCCTGGGCCTGGGGCGGCTGGCGCTGCTCTGGGTGGTGGCGGCGGCCTTCGCGGCCGGCTGGACCTTCGTCGCCGTGGCCGTGATGACCTTCCGCTCCGGCGAGGGGCTGGACCGCCTGTTCGGGGCCGTCTTCGCCGTGATGGGGCTGACGGTGCTGGTGCGCGCCGGGTACGGCTTCGTACGGGGCGCCCGGCAGGAGCGCCGGGTGCACCGGCTGCTGTGCGCCTGGGTCGTCGCGGGCCGGGACCCCGACACGGACGCGGGGCTGCGCGCACCGGGCCGGAGCCTGGTGTGGCTGGTGGCCTCGCTGGCCCTGGGCACCCTCGGCCTCTGGACGGCCTTCGCCCCGGCGGCGGGCGCCCACCCGGGCCCGGACACGGTCGGCCGGCTCACGTACCTGATGGGCCTCGGCCTGATCCTGTGGATCACGGCCCTCCTGGGCCTGGCGAAGGCGGCAACCCACTACAGCTGGTCCCTCCGGGCGCGCACGCCCCGGCGCGGCGCGGCGACACCGGCCCCCTCGCGCAGGGTGAAATCCAGCCTCGCGGGCATCTGAGCCGCAACGGCGTGGCACCGGGGCAGCCACATCCAGCCCCGCCGGCGCTTGAGGCGCGGGGTCCGGGGCGGAGCCCCGGGGAACCTAGGCCACCGGGGAGCCGATCAGCATCGCCGGCCCCCCGGCAACCCGCGTCAGGAACACCGTCGCGGAATTCGGCCCCGACGGCTTCACCTTCCGCCGCAGCTCCTCCGGCTCGATGGCCGACCCCCGCTTCTTCACCGTCAGCACCCCCACCTCCCGCTCCCGCAGCAGCGCCTTCAGCTTCTTCAGCCCGAACGGCAGCACGTCCGTGATCTCGTAGGCCGTCGCATACGGAGTGGGCCGGAGCTCGTCGGCCGTGATGTACGCGATCGTCGGATCGATCAGCCGCCCGCCCAGCTGCCCCGCCACCTCCGCGACCAGGTGCGCACGGATCACCGCTCCGTCCGGCTCGTACAGCCAGCGCCCCACCGGCCCCGCCTCCGGGTCCGGCAGCGGCTCGGCGGTGCGCAGCCCGACGGGCCCCGGCAGCAGGGTGGCCCGTACCGTTCCGGGGGCGGTGCCGAACCACAGCACGGCCTCCTTCACGTCTCCGTGGTCCGAGATCCACTCCGCCTCGGCCTCCGCCGGCACCGCCTCGTGCGGGATCCCGGGCGCGATCTTGATGGCCGCGTACTTCGCCGCCCGCGCCGCCTCCACCGCCCACGACAGCGGCGGTGAGTACGACTCCGGGTCGAAGATCCGCCCGCGCCCGCCGCGCCGCGCCGGGTCGATGAAGACGGCGTCGTACGAGGAGACGTCGACCGTCGTCACGTCCGCCTCCCGGACCTCGATCAGGTCCGCCAGCCCGAGCGCCTCGGCGTTGGCCCGCGCGACGGCCACCGTCAGCGGGTCGAGGTCCACCGCCAGCACCCGGATCCCGCGCCGCGCCAGGGCCAGCGCGTCCCCGCCGATCCCGCAGCACAGGTCCGCGACGCTGCGTACGCCCAGCTCGGCGAGGCGGTCGGCCCGGTACGCGGCCACCGACGCGCGGGTGGCCATCTCCCCGCCGCCGGGGGTGAAGAACATCCGGAACGCGTCCTCGGCGCCGAATTTCGCCACCGCCCGCTGCCTCAGCCGGGCCTGCCCCAGCGCGGCCGACACCAGCCCGGCGGGGTGCTCGCGGCGCAGCCGGGTGGCCACGGCCAGCTCCTGGGCGGGGTCGTAGTCGCGGAGCGAGTCGAGGAGCGCGCGGCCCTCGGGGGTGAGGAGCGCGGCGAAGTCTTCGGGAGTCACGGTTCCATTGTCGGCCAGTCGGTGGAAGGGGGGACTGCGGCCGTGGTGTCGACCGGGGAGCCGGGCCGTGTGGTGCAAGGATCCGCGCCATGCAGCTTGTACGACAAAAGGGAAATCCCACGCAGTTTGGTCACCGGTCCGCGGCACGTCCGCGCGGCCGGTACGGGGTGGCCGCGGCCGCGCTGCTGGTCGCCGCCCTGGGCACGGGGTGCGGCGCCGCGGACCCGGGTACGCCGGTCAAGGGCAAGCCGGGCCAGGCCGCCGCCGAGGCCGGCCCCGGCGCGGCGGGCGCACTCGCCAACTCCGCCGAGAAGCTCAAGGCCGCCCAGCAGGCACGCGTCGCCATGGCCCAGAAGTGGCACCTGGCCAAGCCCCCGCTCATGGCCCCCGCCGCACCCAAGGTGAAGCCGGAGATCACCACCCGGGACGGCTTCGAGGTCGAGGGCCAGGACGAGCTGCCCCCGGTCTTCACCACCATTCCGACCGAGGACAAGGTCGTCTTCCTGACCGTCGACGACGGGGCCGAGAAGGACCCCGAGTTCATCAGGATGATGCAGGAGCTGAAGATCCCGTACACGGCGTTCCTCAGCGACTACCTCGTGCGCGACAACTACCCGTACTTCAAGGAGATGCAGGCCGCCGGCGTCACCCTGAACAACCACACCCTCAACCACCGCTACATGCCCGGTCTCAACTACGAGCAGCAGCGCGAGGAGATCTGCGGGCAGCAGGACACCATCCAGAAGCAGTTCGGCAAGCGGCCCGCGCTCTTCCGGCCCCCGTACGGCAACTACAACCAGGACACGCTGCGCGCCGCGAAGTCCTGCGGCATCAAGGCGGTTCCCCTGTGGAACGCGGAGGCCTTCCCGAACCGGATGGACTACCGTGAATGGGACAGGGACCTGCACCCCGGAGACATCATCCTCACGCACTTCCGGGGCCGAGAGGACTGGAAGGGCACCATGCCTGACATGATCCGTCATGTCATGAAGACCGTCACGGACAAGGGGTACGCCGTGGCCCGCCTGGAGGATTACCTGTGAAGTACGCGCGCCGGCTGGTAGCCGGGACGCTGACGGCCGGCGCGCTCGCGCTGTCCCTGTCGGGATGCGGGAACAGCGTGGATCCCATCGAGAGGCTGGGCCGCAAGGCCGGGCAGTCGGGGAGCCCGTCGGTCTCCCCCTCCGCCCCGGCCTCCGCGGCCGCCTCCGCACAGGCGGGCACCCCGGGGGACGAGGCGTACCGCAAGTGGGGGCTGACCGCCCCGCTGCAGTACGCCCCGAAGCCGGCGCAGAAGCCCCAACTCCCCAAGCCGGGCGGCCCGGGCAAGCCGGTGGTGCTGGACCGAATACCCGTGGCGCCGAACGAGAAGGTCGTCTTCCTGACCTTCGACGACGGCGCGGAGAAGGACCCCGAGTTCCTGAAGATGGCGGCCGACCTGAAGCTGCCGATCAGCATGTTCCTGACGGACAACGTGGCTTCGTCGGACTACGGCTACTTCGAGAAGCTCCGCGACAACGGCTCCGGCAGCACGATAAACAACCACACCCTGACGCACCCCAACATGCGCACGCTGGCGTTCGCGGCGCAGAAGAAGGAGATATGCGGGCAGCAGGAGCGCCTGGAGAAGCGCTTCGGGAAGCGCCCGGTCCTCTTCCGCCCGCCGTTCGGCAACTACAACGACGACACCCTGAAGGCCGCCTCCGAATGCGGCATCGGCACGGTCGTGCTGTGGCGGGCGTCGATGCAGATAAACGACTTCCAGTACGCCGAGGGCTCGGCCCTCAAGCCCGGCGACATCATCCTGGCCCACTTCCGCGGCCCGTCGGAACTCAAGGGCGCGACGGAGATCCACATGGTCACGCGCATGCTCCAGCACATCCAGGAACAGGGCTACAAGATCGCCCTCCTGGAGGACTACCTGTAGGGGTACGGGGCCACGGCGCGGGCCGCTTTTCGCCCCCGCGAGGGGTGGGGGCCGGGCGGTGGCTGCCCACCCGCCGGCCGGGGGTGGGGGGCGGGGCGGTGGCTGCACGGTGCGGCGGGGGTGGGGGATGGCGGTGTCCTGGCGGGGCGGTCTCAGGGAAGGGTTGGGGGTTTCCCGTCAGTCTCATCGTCCTTCCGCGTCGGGCCGGTCAGTCAAGAGCGCTCCTTCGTCGCGTCGCTACGCGATGTCGCTGCGCTCCACTCTTGACAGCCCGACCCGCCACGAAAAGCCGAAGACTGCCGGGAACCCCCCAAAGGAACGGGACGGACCGGAGACAGGCATGCGGCTCCCTCAGCGATGAGCCGGGCGGCCGGGGGCCGGCAGACCGGGCATCCGGCCCCAATCAGCCACAATCGGGGCCACCCTACGCATCAGATCGCTACGCGCTCCTCCCGTCTCAGCGTCCGGCGGCCGTCTGGGGTTGCTACCCGCACCAAAGGCCAACCAGGACGTCTTCGGGCTCCGTCCGGCGCATCAGATCGCTACGCGCTCCCCATATCCCGGCGTCTGCGGCCCGTCCGGGGCTGATATCCGCACCGAACGCGCTGCGGGTGCCAGGTGGGCCGGACGCTTCCCAGCGCAGCAGGCGGATGCCCGCGACGGCGTAGCCGGGGTTGGTGCTGTGAAGTAGCCGGGAAAGAGGTGGAGTTCGCGGGCTAGGCTGCCCGTATGACGATTCGTGCTGTGGTCTTCGACGTGGGCGAGTGCCTGGTGGACGAGACGCGGGAGTACGGGACCTGGGCCGACTGGCTCGGCGTGCCGCGTCACACCTTCGCCGCCATGTTCGGCGCGGTCATCGCGCAGGGGCGGGACTACCGCGAGACGTTCCAGGCCTTCAGGCCCGGCTTTGACCTGTACGCGCAGCGGGAGGCACGTGCGGCTGCCGGTCAGCCCGAGCACTTCGACGAGGGTGACCTGTACGCGGATGTCCGCCCCGCGCTGGCGCGGCTGCGGGACGATGGGCTGTGGCTGGGCATCGCCGGCAATCAGACCGTTCGCGCCGGGGGGATCCTGCGGGACCTGTTCGCCTCGGACGTGGACCTGATCGGCACCTCGGACGACTGGGGGGCCAGCAAGCCCGACCCGGAGTTCTTCGTCCGCGTGGCGAAGGCCGTGCCCTTCGCCCCGGAGGAGATCCTCTATGTCGGTGACCGGGTCGACAATGACCTGCGCCCCGCCGTCGCTGCGGGCATGCGCAGCGCCCTGATCCGGCGGGGACCGTGGGCCACCATCCAGTGGGGAACGGCCGAGGCCCTGGAGCTGCCGACCTTCCGGGTCGAGAGCCTCCTTGAACTCCCGGACCGAATCGTCGAGTTCAACGGGTCAGGGCGCTGAGGGTCGCGGCCCAGCCGTACAGCCGGTCATCGAGGTCGCGTACGCACTCTCTGTGCTGCCATGTCGCGAGTGCGCGGCGCGCCTCGCGTACCCGTTCCATGCCGGTCGCGTACCAGTGCGTTTCCAACTGCTCCAGCGCGCGGACGGCGAAGGCGCAGGCGGCTTCCGGGGCTCCGGCCGCGGCCTCGACCGCCGCCAGGTCGGCGAGTACGACGGTGCGTTGCTTGTCCGCATCAGGAGGAAGCGCGTCCAGCACTCCCAGGAGGGTTTCCCGGGCCTGCGGAAGATGCCCCGCGATGAGCTGAGTGTTTCCCTTGAAAGCGGCCAGCCGGACCGCGCTGAACCAGTCCATCCATTCCGGCGAGGAGTGCTCCGGTCCATCGGCCAGGACGCCCTCGCCGTGGGCGATCAGGTTCAGTGCTGTCCCGGTCCGCCCGCAGCGGGTCTCGCACTCGGCCTCGACGGCATCCAGCCACGCCAGGAATTCGGCGGAGGCCGGCCCTCGGCGGGCATAGGTCCGTGCCATCACCATCCGTTCGACGGCCCCGTCACGGTCGCCGCCCCAGCCCGGCACAAAGGCCATGTGGGCCAGCACCGCAGCGCCGAGGAGCGAATCGTCCGCCTCGCCGGCTGCCTGGAGAGCGCGGAGCCACGTCTCACCGGCTTGCTGGGGCTCGCGCAGGTCGAAGAATTCGATCCGGCCGGCCAATAGGAACGACTCGGCCAGTGCTGCGGCGAGGGTTTGCCGTGTGGCCCCCGCCGTGGCGGGGAGAAGCGCTTCACCGAGTACAGCGTGAGCGCTGACCACAGGATGGAGCACGGTCGGGGCGACGGTCCAGTACAGGCGCCGATGCGCTCGTGTCACGGCAAGATAGTCGGCGGCAGCGCTGCTCGGCTGCATAGTGGCAGGGTTCTGCACAGCGGCCCTGATCTGCGGGATCCTCACGCGGCGACTCGTCAGCGTGCGGTCGTGCCCGGCCGGCGGGGTGAACCCGAGGGCCTCGATGTCCTGCCCGAGCAGCTCGGTCAGCGCCTGCTGCGCTCCTGCGTAGGGCCAGGGAGGGGTGTCGGACTCCCACCTCCTGACCTGGCGCACGTCGACGGAGACACCCCGCTCTGCGAGGGCCTCGACGAGCGCCTGCTGCGACGCGTAGCCGGCAGCCACACGAGCCGCCTTGAACCGGATGTTTCCGGGCGATCTCGCCACGCTCAACCTCCGCACTCTGTCGGGTAGATGACTAACTGTCTCAGCAAGTCCTCTGCGAGGCCACCTTCTCACCCCAATGGGCCATGAGAAGTCCTCAAATGGGCATCAGAAGGCCAAAGGAAGTCCTTCATTCAAGTCCTTCTGGGGGTGAACCTGAGCATCCCGGCGCAACCGCCGCCAGGCATCCGGCCCGCTGACGACGGCAGGAACGACCTATGAGTGACCACCTCATCCCCACCCGCGACGCACTCGTCTCGGACTTCTCCTGGCCCCAGCCTGGGGCCGCGCCCACGCCCAGCCAGGAACTTCTCGACCGTGCACGGTTCGGCTGGGAGCGTTTCCTCGACTCCATGGAGAAGACGCCCGATGAGTGAGCAGTACGAGTACGTCCCCCACCGCCTCCTGCACCGCCGCGTGCGCGACATCGCGTCCGGTGTCGAGGGCGTGCTGATGGCCGTGATCAACGAGAACGTCTCGGACACCGGCATCGAGCGCTGGATGGAGCTGGCCTACATCCGGAACGCGTCCGGCCGCGAATTCACCACCGCCGTCGCCAACGTCCACCCCGCCTATGACCAGCCCCAGACCGCCCGCAGACGCCGGGATATGGGGAGCGCGTAGCGATCTGATGCGCCGGACGGCGCCCGAAGACGTCCTGGTTGGCCTTTGGTGCGGGTAGCAACCCCAGACGGCCGCCGGACGCTGAGACGGGAGGAGCGCGTAGCGATCTGGTGCGTGGGGTGGCCCCGATTGTGGCTGATGGGGCCGGATGCCCGGTCTGCCGGCCCCCGACCGCCCGGCTCATCGCTGAGGGAGCCGCATGCCTGTCTCCGGTCCGTCCCGTTCCTTTGGGGGTTTCCCGGCAGTCTTCGGCTTTTCGTGGCGGGTCGGGCTGTCAAGAGTGGAGCGCAGCGACATCGCGTAGCGACGCGACGAAGGAGCGCTCTTGACTGACCGGCCCGACGCGGAAGGACGATGAGACTGACGGGAACCCCCCAACCCTTCCCTGAGACCGCCCCGCCAGGACCCGGAGGCACCCCACCCCCGCCGCACCGTGCGACCACCGCCCCACCCGCACCCCGGCCGGCGGGTGGGCAGCCACCGCCCGGCCCCCACCCCTCGCGGGGGCGAAAAGCGGCCCGCGCCGTGGCCCCGTACCCCTACCGCACCCCCGCCACCACCGGCGTGATGGTCGTCTCTACCGGCCCCCGTGCGTCCGCCTCCCGCTGTCGTTCCGCGCTGTCGCTGATGCGGAGGAGGAGGGCGATCATGATCCAGTTGGCCAGCAGTGACGAGCCGCCCTTCGCCAGGAAGGGCAGGGCCTTGCCGGTCAGGGGGATGAGGCCCGTGACGCCGCCCGCGACCACGAAGACCTGGAGCGCCAGGGCCGCCGCGAGCCCCACCGCCAGCAGCTTGCCGAACGGGTCCCGCGCGGCCAGCGCCATCCGCAGGCCCCGCTGCACGAGGAGGGCGTACAGCAGCAGCACGGCCATCACGCCGGCCAGCCCCAGCTCCTCCCCGACCGTCGTCAGGATGAAGTCGCTGCGCCCCGCGAACTTGATCAGCTCGGGATGGCCCATACCGAGCCCCGTGCCCGAGACGCCGCCCGTGCCGAAGCTGAAGAGCGCCTGCGCCGACTGGTCGGAGGTGACCCCCGGCGGGCGGTTCTCCCAGTAGTAGGACAGCGGATTGAGCCACGCCGCCACGCGCGCCTTGACGTGCGGCTCGGTCGAGCCGACCACGAAGGCGCCGCCCGCCGCCATGACCAGGCCGCACGCGATCCAGCTGGTGCGCTCGGTGGCGACGTACAGCATCACCACGAACACCCCGAAGAAGATCAGCGAGGTACCCAGGTCACGCTCGAAGACCAGCACCAGCAGCGAGATGATCCACACGGTGATGATCGGCCCCAGCTGGCGCATCGGCGGCAGCCGCATGCCCAGGAACTTCCGGCCCGTCAGCGCCAGCGAATCCCGGTGGATCACCAGGTACCCCGCGAAGAAGACCGCGATCATGATCTTCACGAACTCGCCGGGCTGGAGCGAGAACCCGAAGAGGACGATCCACCGCTTCGCCCCGTACTTGTCCGCGCCGAAGAACGCCGGCGCGATCAGCAGCACCAGCGCGACCACCATCGTGATGTAGATGAACCGCTGGAGCAGCCGGTGGTCCCGCAGCAGCGCCACCACCAGCAGGCAGGCGGCGACCCCGACCACCGTCCACATCAGCTGGCCGGGGGCGTTCGCGTCCGAGCCGTAGCGCTCGATGTACCCCTGGTCGAGCCGGTGGATGAGTACGAGCCCCAGCCCGGTCAGCAGCATGGCGAGCGGGAAGATCAGCGGATCCGCGTACGCGGCGAACCGGCGGATGCCCAGGTGCCCCACCAGGGAGAGCAGGGTCATGCTGATCACGAAGCTGGTGAGGTGCTGCGGCAGCTCGCCGTTCATGGCGAGGCCCGCGCTCACGTGCCCGAAGACGGCGATGCCGACGACGAACACCAGCAGGAGTGCTTCGGTCCGGCGGCGGGCACCCGCCACCGTCAGCGGCCTCAGTCCACGCACGGGACGCCGCCGCCGTCGAGGGTGTCCTGCTCCCGCGCCGGCTGCGGCGGAGGGGAGGGCGGCGCGGCTGACGAGGGGGAGGAAGCGGAGGCGGAAGGAGACGCGGCGCCCGGTGCACTCGGGGTCGCAGTGGCGGTCTGGGGACCGATCTGCTCGGCAATGAGGCGCTTTATCTTCATATCGTCTATGACGTTGATGTCCTCCTCATGGTTCCTTGCGGAGGTGGGCCGCCCGCGCCGTGAGGCCCGTATCGAATGCGCCAACCGGGGGAACCCGCGGCTGGATTGCGCTGGCCCGGCGGCTCGTGTTGGCACTCCGCTTGACCGAGTGCTAATCGCCGGAATAGTGTCACACCTGGCACTCGCCCCCGGTGAGTGCCAACACAGCGACAGGCAGGTCCGGCACCCGCGACGACGGATCGACCTGGTCGCCACCTCAGACAGTTAACCCCGGATCTCCGAAGGGGGAGGTCGGATCGTGACGACCGCCAGCTCCAAGGTTGCCATCAAGCCGCTTGAGGACCGCATCGTGGTCCAGCCGCTCGACGCCGAGCAGACCACGGCCTCCGGCCTGGTCATCCCGGACACCGCGAAGGAGAAGCCCCAGGAGGGCGTCGTCCTCGCGGTCGGCCCGGGCCGCTTCGAGGACGGCCAGCGTCTCCCGCTGGACGTCAGCGTCGGCGACATCGTGCTGTACAGCAAGTACGGCGGCACCGAGGTGAAGTACAGCGGCGAGGAGTACCTCGTCCTCTCGGCTCGCGACGTGCTCGCGATCGTCGAGAAGTAATTCACCGAAGCATTGCTTTGAGCTGCGCCCCTGGTCACCCCGCTGATTGCCGGGCGGCGAGGGGCGCAGCTCGTTAAACCCGAGTTTTCGAGAGGGCTGAACCGCTCCCATGGCGAAGATCCTGAAGTTCGACGAGGACGCCCGTCGCGCCCTCGAGCGCGGCGTCAACAAGCTTGCCGACACGGTCAAGGTGACGATCGGCCCCAAGGGCCGCAACGTCGTCATCGACAAGAAGTTCGGCGCCCCCACCATCACCAACGACGGTGTCACCATCGCCCGCGAGGTCGAGCTGGACGACCCGTACGAGAACCTCGGCGCGCAGCTCGTGAAGGAGGTGGCGACCAAGACCAACGACATCGCGGGTGACGGCACCACCACCGCCACCGTGCTCGCCCAGGCGCTCGTCCGCGAGGGTCTGCGCAACGTCGCCGCCGGCGCCTCCCCGGCCGCCCTGAAGAAGGGCATCGACGCCGCGGTCAAGGCCGTGTCCGAGGAGCTCCTCGCGACCGCCCGCCCGATCGAGGACAAGTCGGACATCGCCGCCGTGGCCGCGCTCTCCGCGCAGGACTCGCAGGTCGGCGAGCTCATCGCCGAGGCCATGGACAAGGTCGGCAAGGACGGTGTCATCACCGTCGAGGAGTCCAACGCCTTCGGCCTGGAGCTGGAGTTCACCGAGGGCATGGCCTTCGACAAGGGCTACCTCTCCCCGTACATGGTCACCGACCAGGAGCGTATGGAGGCCGTCCTCGACGACCCGTACATCCTGATCAACCAGGGCAAGATCTCCTCCATCCAGGACCTCCTGCCGCTGCTGGAGAAGGTCATCCAGGCGGGTGGCTCCAAGCCGCTGCTGATCATCGCCGAGGACGTCGAAGGCGAGGCGCTCTCCACCCTCGTCGTCAACAAGATCCGCGGCACCTTCAACGCGGTCGCCGTCAAGGCCCCGGGCTTCGGTGACCGCCGCAAGGCGATGCTGCAGGACATGGCCACCCTCACCGGTGCCACCGTCATCGCCGAGGAGGTCGGCCTCAAGCTCGACCAGGCCGGTCTGGACGTCCTCGGTTCCGCGCGCCGCGTGACCATCTCCAAGGACGACACGACCATCGTCGACGGTGGCGGCAACGCCGCTGACGTCGCGGGCCGCGTCAACCAGATCAAGGCCGAGATCGAGTCCACGGACTCCGACTGGGACCGCGAGAAGCTGCAGGAGCGCCTGGCGAAGCTCGCCGGCGGCGTCTGCGTCATCAAGGTCGGCGCCGCCACCGAGGTGGAGCTCAAGGAGAAGAAGCACCGTCTCGAGGACGCCATCTCCGCGACCCGCGCCGCGGTCGAGGAGGGCATCGTCTCCGGCGGTGGCTCCGCGCTCGTCCACGCCGTCAAGGTCCTGGAGGGCAACCTCGGCCTGACCGGCGACGAGGGCACGGGTGTGGCGGTCGTCCGCCGCGCCGCCGTCGAGCCGCTGCGCTGGATCGCCGAGAACGCCGGCCTCGAGGGCTACGTCATCACCTCGAAGGTGGCGGAGCTGGAGAAGGGCAACGGCTTCAACGCCGCCACCGGCGAGTACGGCGACCTGGTCAAAGCCGGCGTCATCGACCCGGTCAAGGTCACCCGCTCCGCGCTGGAGAACGCCGCGTCCATCGCCTCCCTGCTGCTCACGACCGAGACCCTGGTCGTCGAGAAGCCGGCCGAGGAAGAGGCCGACGCCGGTCACGGCCACGGTCACGGCCACAGCCACTGAGGCTGAGGCCGGCGCCTGAGCGCTAGCCGGACGAGAGGCCCTGGTCACCGCTGCTCCGCGGGGGTGACCAGGGCCTCTTGCGTGCCGTCCGGGGGTCGGTTACTCGGGCAGCATGCCCATCTGGCGCATCAGGCTGGGGGCGTCGTAGTACCACCAGCCCTCGGCGATCTGGCCGTTGTCGAGGCGGAAGGTCGTACACCCCGACATCGTCACTTCCTTGCCCGTCGGGGCGACGCCCATGAACTCGCCCTTCTGGGTGCCCTTCCAGTTCCACAGCGTCGTCACGCAGTCGCCTTCGGCGATCTGCCGGGTCTTCTCGAAGGAGAAGTCGAAGGCGTCCCGCCACATGCTGATGGTCTGCTGCATGCCGTCGCGGCCGTCGCTCTGCCCCTCGCTCTCCATGATGTCGTGGTCGGTGTAGTTCATCGCCAGGCACTCGTCCAGGACGGCGAAGTCGCCCTTGAGGATGCACTCCTCGAACATGCGGTTCACGACGAGTTTGTTGAGGTACTCGTCGCGCACCACGTCGAGGTTCATGAACTTGGGCATTCCCTCACACAGGGCGACCATTTCCTGGAACATCCGGTCGGTCTCCGGGAGGTGAGAGTTCTTCATCGCCTCCTCGTACGAGGGGAATTCGACGAGGTCCACGTAGTGGTTCCGCGCCTCGCGATCCCTGCCGATCATGGTGTGGGTGACCGTGCGCCTGCCGCTGGTCTGTTCCGCGTAGCGGTCGATGAGGGCGTTCATCTCGTCGAACCGCCTGGTTTCGTAATCGATTACCTGTACGAATGTCATCGCGTCGCCTCCCGCAGTGGATGAGACACGTCCATTTTAGGGAGATTTCACCCTTTTGCCGCGCTTACCCATGGGTCATACGGGGCTACTGCGGGCCGTACTTCCGCCCCGTACGGGAGGACACGCCGCCGAGCAGACCGCGCGGGGTCAGCTTCACCACGCCCATCAGCGCCTTGTACCGCGGGTCCGGGATCGACACCGTCTTCCCGCGCGCCAGGTCGGCCAGCGCGGCGGCCACCAGCTTGTCGGCGTCGAGCCACATCCAGTTCGGGATGTTGTCGGTGCCCATGCCGGCCCGCTGGTGGAACTCGGTCCTCACGAAGCCCGGGCACAGCGCCATCAACCGCACCCCGGACCCGGCCAGGTCCCGGGCCGCGCCCTGGGTGAACTGCACGACCCAGGCCTTGCTCGCGCCGTAGGTGCCGCGCGGGACGAAGGCGGCGACCGAGGCCACGTTGACGACCCCGCCCCGGCCTCGCGAGCGCATCGACTCCGTCGCCGCCGAGGTCAGCCGCAGCACCGCCTCGATGTGCACCTTCAGCATGGCCAGCTCGTCGGCGAGGGAGACCTCCAGGTAGCGGCCCTTGTTGCCGAAGCCGGCGTTGTTGACCAGCAGGTCCACCGGGTGCGTACGGTCCCCGAGGCGGGTCTCGACGGCCGCGATGCCCTCCTCCGTCGAGAGGTCGGCGGCCAGTACCTCGGCCTCGATGCCGTGCCGGTCGTGCAGCTCGGTGGCCTGCTCGGCCAGCCGCTTCGTGTCCCGGGCCACCAGTACGAGGTTGTGCCCCTGGGCGGCGAGCCGCCGGGCGAAGGCGGCGCCGATGCCCGCCGTGGATCCAGTGATCAACGCAGTCGTCATGTGCGCAAAATAGCCGCCCGCGCCTGATCCCGTACCCCTGCGCCGCCCATTCCCAAAGGGTCGGCTGGATATGTCCGCCCGAGCAAAAGGCGGGCTTATGCTCGGAGGGTGATTGAGGCACGCCACCTGCGGATCCTGCGCGCTGTCGCCGGGACCGGTTCCTTCTCCGCCGCCGCCCGCGAACTGGGCTGCACCCAGCCCGCCGTCTCCCAGCAGATGAGGGCCCTGGAGCTGTCGGCCGGCACCCCGCTGCTCGTCCGTACGGGGCGTGAGATGCGGCTGACCCAGGCGGGGGAGGCCCTCGTGCGGCACGCCGCCGGGATCCTGGCCGGGCTGACCGCCGCCGAGGAGGAGGTCGCGGCCATCGCGGGGCTGCGCGCGGGACGGGTGCGGCTCGTCTCCTTCCCGAGCGGCAGCTCCACGCTCGTGCCGACCGCGCTCGCGGCGATGCGCGCCGAGCACCCGGGCACCCGTATCTCCCTGGTGGAGGCGGAGCCCCCGCGTTCGGTGGAGATGCTGCGCGAGGGGGACTGCGACCTGGCGCTGGCCTTCAGCTACGGCGGGGCCCGGGCCGGGGCCGAGTGGGAGGACCTTGTCGTCACCCCGCTGCTGACCGACCGGCTCGTCGGGCTCGTGCCCGAGGGGCACCGGCTGGCCGGTGCCGGGCGAGTGGGCATGGCGGAGCTGGCCGACGAGCCCTGGATCGCGGGCTGTCCGCGCTGCCGCCGCCATCTGGTGGAGGTGTGCGAGGGGGCGGGCTTCACGCCGCGCATCGACTTCGCCACCGACGACTACCCGGCCGTGGTCGGTCTGGTCGGCGCGGGGCTGGGGGTGGCGGTGCTGCCGGAGCTGGCGGTGGAGTCCGTACGGGCGAAGGGCGTGAGCGCCCTGGCCGTGGAGCCGGCGGTGGAGCGCCAGGTCGTGGCGCTGACGCTGCCCGACCTGGCGCGCGTGCCGGCGGTGGCGGCGACCCTGGGGGAGCTGGTGCGGGCCGCCGCCCGCTGACCGGCCGCGCGGGCCCGGCGGACGCGCGTCGGTGCGACACGCCCGGTGCGCGTGCGGATCCGAAAGGGTTCAAGAGGGTCGGAGGCGGTGAGGGGCGCGGAGGGGAAACGTTCCTTCGTGCGTTTCTTCGGATGTTCCTCCGTACGCCGTGCGGCCGGCGGTCAGTGCGGCGGGACGGGGCCGATCGTGCTGGAGGCGGGGATCAGGCGGTGCCGCGCGCGGCCCATCAGTTCCTCGCGCTCGTCCTCGGTGAGGCCGCCCCACACCCCGTAGGGCTCGCGGACGGCGAGGGCGTGCGCGGCGCATTCCGAGCGCACCGGGCAGCGCATGCAGACCTCTTTAGCCGAGGCCTCGCGCGCACTCCTGGCCGCGCCCCGCTCGCCCTCCGGGTGGAAGAAGAGGGAGCTGTCGACTCCGCGGCAGGCTGCCAGCAGCTGCCAGTCCCAGAGGTCGGCGTTCGGTCCGGGGAGGCGGGAGAAATCTGCCATTGGTAGTCCTCTTGGTGCCGGTACTGAGGCGGATACGGTCCATGTCTCCACACCTACTGTCGTAGTAGATGTAAATATGACTCATTGGGAATCTAGCCTCAGACACATGCCAAATGGAAGGAAAGCCGCCAAATAGGGCATAGCTCCAGATGGAGGACGCGCGGCTGGTGGCTCCAGCGCCGTGATCGCTTCCTCACGTAGAGTGCCGAAGGTGTCCGTCCGACCCGTAACTCTTTCGAGTGACCATCGTTGAGAGAGCGAGTGCGGTTGAAACCAGAAGTTCCCGGACAGGTGTCCGAGGGCATCGACCGCACAGGTGACGATACGTACCAGCCTGGAGGCTCAAGGTGACGCGCATCAGCAGCTGCGGAGGGCGGTCATGACATCCGTCCTCGTCTGCGACGACTCCCCGCTTGCCCGAGAGGCGCTCCGTCGCGCGGTTGCCACCGTGCCCGGCGTCGAGCGTGTGACGACGGCTGCCAACGGCGAGGAAGTCCTCCGCCGCTGGGGTGCCGACCGGTCCGACCTGATTCTGATGGACGTACGGATGCCCGGCCTCGGCGGTGTCGAGACCGTCCGCCGGCTCCTGTCCGCCGACCCGGGGGCCCGCATCATCATGCTGACGGTCGCCGAGGACCTGGACGGCGTGGCCCTCGCGGTCGCCGCCGGTGCCCGCGGGTACCTGCACAAGGACGCCTCGCGCGCCGAACTGCGGGCCACGGTGACCCAGGCGCTCGCCGACCCGACCTGGCGGCTGGCCCCGCGCCGGCTGCGCTCGGCCGAGATGGGCGCCGCGCCCACCCTCACCGCGCGCGAGATCCAGGTGCTGGAGGGCATGAGCCACGGCCGGTCCAACGCGGAGATCGGGCGCGAGCTCTTCCTCTCCGAGGACACGGTCAAGACGCACGCCCGCCGGCTGTTCAAGAAGCTCGGCGCCTCGGACCGGGCGCACGCCGTGGCGCTCGGCTTCCGCTGGGGCCTCGTCCGCTGACCGAGGGAGTGGCGTCCGGTCGTCCGGAGCGGTCCCGTCCGCCGATGGCGGGCGGGGCGGCGGGCCCTCCTTCCGGGGCGGGGCGCGAAACTCCCGTCCCGACCGGTGTCCCGTCGGGGATTGACGGGGCACAATCCAGGGGACGTGTCGCTTCGGGCGCGATGCCGCATCCTTGATGGTGTGCCGCATTCTTGGAGAGGTCGAGTCCTCGGGGACGACGATTCGGGCCGAGCGGAGGGGAGGGCGCAGAAGATGAGTTCCGGCGCACCCGCTCATAACGCTTCGATGCACAACACGGACCGCGATGCCACGAACGCTCCGGCGCCAAGGCACCATGGATTGATGCGCGACGACGAGGCCCTGGGGTCACCCCCGGCCGCAGGCCCCACCGGCGCCGCCAAAGGCGGCAACGCCGGGGCCGTCAGCGCGCTCGTACGCCGTGCGGTCGACGGCGACGAACAGGCCACGCACGATCTGCTGGCCTTCGTGCACCCCCTCGCCATCCGCTACTGCCGCACCCGGCTGTCGCGGCTCCCGGGTGACGCCCGTCACTTCGTGGAGGACCTCGCGCAGGAGGTGTGCGTCGCCGTCCTGATGGCGCTGCCCCGCTACCGGGACACCGGGCGCCCCTTCGAGGCGTTCGTCTTCGCCATCGCCGCGCACAAGGTCGCCGACCTCCAGCGGGCCGCCATGCGGCACCCCGGGAGCACCGCCGTGCCGTCCGACGAGATGCCGGAGCGGCCGGACGACTCGCTCGGCCCGGAGGAGCGGGCGCTGCTCAGCAGTGACGCCGCCTGGGCCAAGAAGCTGCTGGCGAACCTTCCGGAGAACCAGCGCGAGCTGCTCGTCCTGCGGGTGGCCGTCGGGCTGACCGCGGAGGAGACCGGCCAGATGCTCGGCATGTCCCCGGGCGCCGTGCGGGTCGCGCAGCACCGCGCGCTCAGCCGGCTGCGGGCGCTCGCCGAGCAGTGAGCCGGCATTTTCGCTCGTAGGAAAGCACGAATCTTCTGCTTGGCCTTGGTCGTGGAATGAGACGCGTCGGTATCCCGTTAGCATGGACATCCGCGCTGAGCAAGACCATTTGGGAAGGTGTCATGACCGCCGACGGAGTACCCGACAAATTCGCCGCGCTCGGACTGACCTACGACGACGTGCTGCTGCTGCCGGGCGCGTCGGACATGGCCCCGGACGAGATCGACACTTCCTCCCTCATCTCGCGCAACGTCCGCGTGAACGTTCCGCTGCTGTCCGCCGCCATGGACAAGGTGACCGAGTCCCGCATGGCCATCGCGATGGCCCGCCAGGGCGGCGTCGGTGTCCTGCACCGCAATCTCTCCATCGCCGACCAGGCCAATCAGGTCGACCTGGTGAAGCGCTCCGAGTCCGGCATGGTCACCGACCCGATCACGGTGCACCCGGACGCGACGCTGCGCGAGGCCGACGAGCTCTGCGCGAAGTTCCGCATCTCCGGCGTCCCGGTCACCGACCCGGCGGGCAAGCTGCTCGGCATCGTCACCAACCGCGACATGGCCTTCGAGTCGGACCGCAGCCGCCAGGTGCGCGAGGTCATGACCCCGATGCCGCTGGTCACGGGCAAGGTCGGCATCTCCGGCGTGGACGCCATGGAGCTGCTGCGCCGCCACAAGATCGAGAAGCTTCCGCTGGTCGACGACGCGGGCATCCTCAAGGGCCTCATCACGGTCAAGGACTTCGTCAAGGCCGAGAAGTACCCGAACGCCGCCAAGGACAAGGACGGCCGCCTGCTGGTCGGCGCCGCCGTCGGCGTCGCCGGTGACGCGTACGAGCGCGCCCAGGCCCTGATCGAGGCGGGCGCCGACTTCATCGTCGTCGACACCGCCCACGGCCACTCCCGCCTGGTCGGCGACATGGTCGCGAAGATCAAGTCGAACTCCTCCGTCGACGTCATCGGCGGCAACGTCGCCACCCGCGACGGCGCCCAGGCGCTGATCGACTCGGGCGTCGACGGCATCAAGGTCGGCGTCGGCCCCGGCTCCATCTGCACCACCCGCGTCGTCGCCGGCATCGGCGTCCCGCAGGTCACGGCGATCTACGAGGCCTCGCTGGCCGCCAAGGCCGCGGGCGTCCCCGTCATCGGCGACGGCGGCCTGCAGTACTCCGGCGACATCGCCAAGGCCCTGGTCGCGGGCGCCGACACGGTGATGCTCGGCTCGCTGCTCGCGGGCTGCGAGGAGTCGCCGGGCGAGCTGCTCTTCATCAACGGCAAGCAGTTCAAGTCGTACCGCGGCATGGGCTCGCTCGGCGCCATGCAGTCCCGCGGGGACCGCAAGTCGTTCTCCAAGGACCGCTACTTCCAGGAGGGCGTCGGCGGCGACGACAAGCTGATCCCCGAGGGCATCGAGGGCCAGGTCCCCTACCGCGGCCCGCTCTCCGCGGTGGTCCACCAGCTCGTCGGCGGTCTGCGCCAGTCGATGTTCTACGTCGGCGGCCGTACGGTGCCGGAGCTCCAGGACCGCGGCCGGTTCGTCCGGATCACCTCGGCGGGCCTCAAGGAGAGCCACCCGCACGACATCCAGATGACGGTGGAAGCGCCGAACTACAGCCGCAAGGGCTGAACACGATGACCGCCCGGAGGGGCGGGCCCGGCCGGGCCCGCCCCTCCGGCGCGTCCGCGCACACCGGCGCGTGCGTCCGTACAGCGGTCACCGGGACGCGTGTCCCCGGGGTTCGGGGATACTGGACGGGCAGACCCAGAGGAAAGGCCACCACACGTGACTGAGATCGAGATCGGGCGCGGCAAGCGCGGCCGCCGGGCGTACGCCTTCGACGACATCGCCATCGTCCCCAGCCGGCGTACGCGGGACCCGAAGGAGGTCTCGATCGCCTGGCAGATCGACGCGTACCGCTTCGAGCTCCCCTTCCTGGCCGCCCCCATGGACTCCGTGGTCTCCCCGCAGACCGCCATCCGCATCGGCGAGCTCGGCGGCCTCGGCGTGCTGAACCTCGAAGGCCTGTGGACCCGCTACGAGGACCCGCAGCCGCTGCTCGACGAGATCGCGGAGCTGGACGAGGACGCCGCGACCCGCCGCCTCCAGGAGATCTACGCCGCGCCGATCCAGGCCGACCTGATCCGTCAGCGGATCAAGGAGGTGCGCGACTCCGGTGTCGTCACCGCCGCCGCGCTCTCCCCGCAGCGCACCGCCGAGTTCTCCAAGGCGGTCGTCGACGCGGGCGTGGACATCTTCGTGATCCGCGGCACCACCGTGTCGGCCGAGCACGTCTCGGGCGCGGCCGAGCCGCTGAACCTGAAGCAGTTCATCTACGAGCTCGACGTCCCGGTCATCGTCGGCGGCTGCGCCACCTACACGGCGGCCCTGCACCTGATGCGCACCGGCGCCGCGGGTGTCCTCGTCGGCTTCGGCGGCGGCGCCGCGCACACCACGCGCAACGTGCTGGGCATCCAGGTCCCGATGGCCACCGCCGTCGCGGACGTGGCCGCGGCGCGCCGCGACTACATGGACGAGTCCGGCGGCCGCTACGTGCACGTCATCGCCGACGGCGGCGTGGGCTGGTCCGGCGACCTGCCCAAGGCCATCGCCTGCGGTGCGGACGCCGTGATGATGGGCTCCCCGCTGGCCCGTGCCACCGACGCGCCCGGCAAGGGCCACCACTGGGGCATGGAGGCCGTCCACGAGGACGTGCCGCGCGGCAAGAAGGTCAACCTCGGCACGGTCGGCACGACCGAGGAGATCCTCACCGGCCCGTCGCACACCCCGGACGGTTCGATGAACCTCTTCGGCGCCCTGCGCCGCTCGATGGCCACGACCGGCTACAGCGAGCTCAAGGAGTTCCAGCGGGTCGAGGTCACGGTCGCGGACTCCCAGCACCGCCGCTGACCCGTCGCCGTACGCAACGCCGGAGGGCCGGCACCCCGAGCGGGGTGCCGGCCCTCCGGCGTGTGCGGGAGCCCGCTCAGTCGCTGGCCTTCTTGGCGGAGCCGAAGCCGACGAAGGCGCCGATGCCGAAGAAGACGAAGGACATGAAGTCCATGCCCTCCTTCCAGACGTCGACCAGGCCCGAGACGCCGACCTTGTCGAGGACGTCGAGGACGCCGGTGTCGGCGTACTTGGCCATCGCGAGCGCGACGAAGAACAGCTGGCCGAGGAAGACGCCGGCGATCGAGAGCACGGCGGCGATCCCGGGCAGGACGGGGTTGCGGCCGCCGGCCTTTCCGGCCGCCAGGCCCACGAGCAGGCCGACGCCGGCGGCGGCGTAGCCGACCTCGCGGTCGATGGCGTTCATGATGCCGCCGTACGCGGCCGCCGCGATGAGCGCGGCCACGACGCCGGCCACGACGCCCAGGGCGACGTTGCCGCCGCGGGCCGGCACCGGGGCGGGGACCTCGGTGTAGGACGAGGGCGCGGGCGGCTGGAAGTTCTGGCTCATGCGGGAAATCCCCCCCAGGGATTCGAAGACGCACGTGTGCCCCGGGGGCATAAGTGCGCGATAAGTGACGCCGCAGGCTAGCAGGGGACCACGGCATTCCAGGAGGGGATTTCGGTCGGATGATCGAACCGGGATCGGGCCGTGACCTGGGGCGGCGTCCGGTCGCGGGGGTCAGAGGCGGTGGGTCGCGCCGGGGGGGCTGGCGCCGCGGGTGTCGAGGAGGAGCTGGGCCTTCACCGCCAGGCCCTGCATGTCGTACGTGCGGTGGTGCTGGAGCAGGATCGTCAGGTCGGCGTTGGCGGCGGCCTCGTAGAGGGAGTCGGCGCGGGGTACGGGCTGGTCGCGGACCCGCCAGCCCGCGATGTACGGGTCGTGGTAGCTGATCAGGGCGCCGAGGTCGAGGAGGCGGCTGGCGATCTCGCCCGCCGGGGAGCCCTCCTGGTCGGCGAGGTCGGGCTTGTAGGTGACGCCCAGGAGGAGGACGCGGGCGCCCCGGGCGGACTTGCCGTGCTCGTTCAGCAGGGTGGCGCAGCGCTGGATGACGTACTGCGGCATCCGGTTGTTGATCTCTTGCGCGAGGCCGACCATGCGCAGCGGGTGGCCTGGGGTGCGGGTGGTGTGGGGGAGGTAGTTGGGGTCGAGGGGGACGCCGTGGCCGCCGACGCCGGGGCCCGGGCGGAAGGCCTGGAACCCGTAGGGCTTGGTCTCGGCGCAGCGGATGACGTCCCACAGGTCGACGCCGAGGTCGTGGCAGAGGACCGCCATCTCGTTCATGAGGGCGATGTTGACGTGCCGGTAGTTGGTTTCGAGGAGCTGGACGGTCTCGGCCTCGCGCAGGCCGCGGGCCCGGACGACCTTCTCGGTGAGGCGGGCGTAGAAGGCGTGTGCGGACTCGGTGCAGGCGGGGGTGAGGCCGCCGATGACCTTGGGGGTGTTGGCGATGGTGTGGGTGCGGTTGCCGGGGTCGAGGCGGCTGGGGGAGTAGGCCAGGTGGAAGTCGCGCCCGGCGCGCAGCCCTGAGCCCTCTTCGAGGATGGGCCGCAGGTAGTCCTCGGTGACCCCGGGGTGGGCGGCGGATTCCAGGATCACGGTGGTGTGCGGGCGCAACCGGGCGGCGAGGGTGCGGCCGGCCGCGCCGACGGCGCCGAGGTCGAGTGCCCGGTCGGCGCCGAGCTGGGTGGGGGCGCAGATGACGGCGGTGCGGACCCGGCCGAGTTCCGCGGGGTTGGTGGTGACCCGGAAGCCGGCCGCCGACATCCGGCGGATCTCGGCGGCGGTGAGGGGGCTGTCCGTGGCGGGACCGCTGTCGAAGCCGACGGTCTCGATCCCGGCGGCGACGGCCGCCTGGGCGAGGGGGAGGCCGAGGTGGCCGAGTCCGATGACGGCGAGATCTGCGGGCATGGGGGGCCGTCCCTTCCCTTCCCTGGCATGCATGAGGGGGCGGTGCGCGCAAGTCCTGTGGACGAATGGAGCTGGCGCAATGTCAGACTAGGCGTATATATGACAGATATGTCGCATTCTGGGGTTGTGGCCATCCTTGTGTTGTCCACAGCCGGTGGCTGATGTCGGTGCGGCCGGTCAGAATCGGAAACGGGAGATGTGAGCGGGATCACCCGCATCGAGCGGGTTCGGCCCGCACCAACGGGAGGCAGCCGTGAGGACAGCGACACTGGGGCCCGAGCAGCGCGCGGAGTCCCTCGCCCGGATGGCCGAGCGGGAACTGGACGTGCTGGTCGTCGGCGCGGGGGTGGTCGGCGCGGGCACCGCGCTCGACGCGGTGACCCGGGGGCTGTCCACCGGGCTGGTGGAGGCCCGGGACTGGGCGTCGGGGACGTCGAGCCGCTCCAGCAAGCTCATCCACGGCGGCCTGCGCTACCTGGAGATGCTCGACTTCGCCCTCGTCCGCGAGGCGCTCAAGGAGCGCGGGCTGCTGCTGGAGCGCCTCGCCCCGCACCTGGTGAAGCCGGTGCCGTTCCTGTACCCGCTCCAGCACAAGGTCTGGGAGCGGTTCTACGCGGGCTCGGGCGTGGCCCTGTACGACGCGATGTCGGTCTCCAGCGGGCATGGCCGCGGCCTGCCCACGCACCGGCACCTGTCGCGCAGGCGGGCGCTGCGGATCGCGCCGGCGCTGCGCAAGGACGCCCTGGTGGGCGCCCTGCAGTACTACGACGCCCAGATGGACGACGCGCGCTACGTGACCACGCTGGTCCGGACGGCCGCGGCGTACGGGGCGCACTGTGCCAACCGGGCGAGGGTGACCGGCTTCCTCCGCGAGGGCGAACGGGTGGTCGGGGCCCGGGTGCGGGACGGGGAGGGCGGCGGGGAGTACGAGATCCGCGCGAAGCAGGTCGTGAACGCCACCGGCGTGTGGACGGACGACACCCAGGCGCTGATCGGGGAGCGCGGGCAGTTCCACGTACGGGCGTCGAAGGGCATCCACCTCGTGGTGCCGAAGGACCGCATCCATTCGACCACCGGGCTGATCCTGCGCACCGAGAAGTCGGTGCTGTTCGTGATCCCCTGGGGGCGGCACTGGATCGTGGGCACCACGGACACGGACTGGGACCTGGACAAGGCGCACCCGGCGGCGTCGAGCGCCGACATCGACTACCTGCTGGAGCACGTGAACTCGGTGCTGGCGGTGCCGCTGACCCGGGACGACGTCCAGGGGGTCTACGCGGGCCTGCGGCCCCTGCTGGCGGGCGAGTCCGACGCCACGAGCAAGCTCTCCCGCGAGCACACGGTGGCCCATCCGGTGCCGGGGCTGGTGGTGGTGGCCGGCGGCAAGTACACGACGTACCGGGTCATGGCGAAGGACGCCGTCGACGAGGCGGTCCACGGGCTGGACCAGCGGGTGGCCCAGTGCGTCACGGAGGACGTGCCGCTGGTCGGCGCGGAGGGCTACCGGGCCCTGTGGAACGGCCGGGCCCGCATCGCCGCGCGGACAGGGCTCCACGTGGTGCGGGTGGAACACCTGCTGAACCGGTACGGATCGCTGACGGAGGAGCTGCTCGACCTGATCGCGGCGGACCCGTCCCTGGGCGAGCCGGTGACCGGGGCGGAGGACTACCTCCGGGCGGAGGTCGTCTACGCCGCGTCGCACGAGGGGGCGCGGCACCTGGACGACGTGATGACGCGGCGGACGCGGATCTCGATCGAGACCTTCGACAGGGGGACGCGGTCGGCGCGCGAGTGCGCGGAACTGATGGCTCCGGTGCTGGGGTGGGACAAGCAGCAGATCGAGAAGGAAGTGGAGCACTACGAGAAGCGGGTCCAGGCGGAGCGGGAGTCGCAACGCCAGCCGGACGACCAGACGGCCGACGCGGCCCGGCTGGGGGCGCCCGACATCGCACCGTTGTAACTCCGCGATCCGGAAGGGGGAACCGCTGCCCCCGGGGCTCCCGTCCGATGCGGAGTGAGCAACAATGAGGTTTCTGCCGGGGTGGGTTACCTTGCCCCCGGCGGCTGCCGGGGGCAGCCGGGGCAGGCTGCACGATCGCAGAGGGGACGCATGTCGAAGCCGGAGCACACCGAGTCGCCTGCCGAGGCGGCTGCGGCGAAGCTTGAGGGTGCCGGTGCGTCCGGCGGCGGTGGCGCGGTGAAGTCGGCCGCCCAGAGCGTTTCTGACGTCGCGCAGGCCGAAGGCGCCGCAGCGGAGGCCGCCGTGCGCTCCGGGTCCGAAGCGGAGCCGGAGGCGGCCGGGAAGGCCGAGGCCGGCACCGGTGCGGCGCCCGCGGACGCGAAGCCGGCCGGTGCGGCCGTACCCCGGCCCAGGTCCGGGGCGGCCGCTGCGAAGGCCCCCGAGGACGCGAAGCCCGCCTCCGTGGCGGCTTCTGACGCCGCGGCGGACGAAGCGCCCGCCGCGAAGTCCGCTGCCGGGGCCGAGCCGCGGGACGCCGAGCCCGCGCCGGACGCCGCCGAGGCCGCGGACGCGAAGCCCGCCGGGGCCGCGGATGCGAAGCCCGCTGCTGCCGCCAAGGCGGCTCCCGCCGGGGTCGCCAAGCCCGTTGCCGGGGGCGTTTCTGACGCCCCGGCGCACGGGGCCGCCGAGAAGTCCCGCCCCGCGGCCGCGCCCGCGCCCGCGAAACGGGTCCCGGCGGCGGAGCCCGAGGACGCGAAGCCCACCGCGGCCAAGACGGCCGTGGCCCCGCCGGAGGACGCCGAGCCCGCGGCGGACGGGGAGCGCAAGGGGCGGTTGCTCGCCCGCCGGTACCGGCTCGGCGCCGTGCTCGGCAAGGGCGGCATGGGCACCGTCTGGCGCGCCGAGGACGAGGTCCTCGGCCGGACCGTCGCCGTCAAGGAACTCCGCTTCGGCGGCGGCGTCGACGAGGACGAGAAGCGCCGCCTGATCACCCGTACCCTCCGCGAGGCCAAGGCCATCGCGCGCATCCGCAACGAAGGCGCCGTCACCGTCTACGACGTCGTCGACGAGGACGCCCGCCCCTGGATCGTCATGGAGCTCATCGAGGGCCCCTCCCTGGCCGAGTTCGTCCGGGAGAACGGCCCGCTCACCCCGCGCCGCGCCGCCGAGGTCGGCCTCGCCGTGCTCGACGTGCTCCGCGCCGCGCACCGCCAGGGGATCCTGCACCGCGACGTGAAGCCGTCCAACGTGCTCATCGCCGCAAGCGGCCGCGTCGTCCTCACCGACTTCGGCATCGCCCAGGTCGAGGGCGACCCCTCCATCACCTCCACCGGCATGCTCGTCGGCGCCCCCTCGTACATCTCCCCCGAGCGCGCCCGCGGCTACAAGCCCGGCCCGCCCGCCGACATGTGGTCCCTCGGCGGACTGCTGTACGCCGCCGTCGAGGGCGTGCCCCCGTACGACAAGGGCTCCGCGCTCGCCACCCTCACCGCGGTGATGACCGAACCGGTGGACCCGCCGAAGAACGCCGGACCGGCGCTGACCGAGGTCATCTACGGGCTGCTGGTCAAGGACCCGGCGCTGCGGCTCGACGAGGACCGCGCCCGGTCGATGCTCACCGCCGTGATCAACGCCCCCGAGCCCCCGCCGGCGCCCGAGCCCGTCCCGGCGGTCGAGGAGACCCGGCCGATCTCCCTCACCAAGGCCGAGGCGGAGGCGGAGAAGGCCGCCGAGAAGGCGGCGAAGAAGGAGCGCGAGCGCCGCGAGCGCGAGCAGCGCGACCGCACCCGCGCCGCGCTGAAGGCGGCCCGCAAGGCCGCGGCCGCCGAAGCCGCCGCCTCCGCCGCCGAGGCCCCGCCGCAGCGTCCCTCGACGGTGGCCCCGGCCTCGCTCACCGACGTGATGCCGCGCCGCACCATCGCGCTCGCGATAGCCGGCGTGCTCGTGGTCCTGGCGGTCATCGGCTCGCTCATCGCGTACGCGGTCAGCGGTCAGGACGAGAAGGGCGGCCGCAAGGACGAGGGCAAGGGCGGCCCCACCCCGGCCGCCTCCGCCGGCCAGTCCCCGGGCAACTCCCCGGCCGTGTCCCAGGCTTCCTCACCGGCCCCGGGCCCGAGCGCCAGCCCGAGCCCCGGCGGGAGCCCGAATCCGGGCGCGTCCGGCGCCAACCCGGGCGCCGGCGCGGACCCCGCCCAGAACCAGGGGCAGAACAGCCAGGGCCAGGGCGCCAGCCCGGGCGGCTCCGGCGCCGGACTGCCCGCCGGGTTCACCAAGGTGACGGACCTGAACTTCCAGTTCGCCATGGCGATGCCCGACGGCTTCCACCAGACCGGCACCGCCGGCAAGAACTCGGGCGCGATATACAGCCGCTCCGGCGGCTTCCCCCGTATCCAGGTCGACCACACCAGCACCCCGGGCAGCGACGCCCGCGCGGCCTGGGCCGAAATGGTCCCCGGTCTGGCCGACAGCAGCAGGAACTACCACCAGATCCGCCTCGAACCCGTCGAGTACCGCGGCTACCCGACCGTCGCGGACCTGGAGTTCGAGCGCGAAGACCAGGGCATGAAGGTCCGCGTGCTCGACCGCGGCTTCAGGGCCGACGCCAGGAACGGCTACGCCATCATGATCAGCTGCCCGGCCGACCAGTGGGACGGCCCCGAGTGCACGCAGATCCGCAACACCGCCTTCGACACCTTCCAGCAGTTGGGCTGACGGGCCTCGCAAGCCCGGGACGCGGGCGGCCCCGGCCACGTATCGTGTCAGCGGGGGTCATGGGGGACCCGCCGCACTCGGGGGAGGCGATGTGGAGGACTACGCCGGCCGGATCCTGGCCGACCGCTACCGTCTGCCGTTGCCGCCGTCCGACGAGTACGAGCTGATAGAGACCCGCGCCTTCGACACGCGCAGCGGCCAGGAAGTCCTCGTACGGCACGTGCCGCTGCCGGAGGTCGTGGACGCCGAACTGCTCGACGGGACCCGTGCGACGCCGACGGCCGCCGGGGAACTCCCCGCGGTGCGCCGGGCGATCGCCGCCGCTCAGGCCGCCGCCTCCGTCCCGGACCATCCCCGCCTCGACCAGGTCTTCGACGTGTTCGCCGAGGACGGCTCGCTGTGGATAGTGAGCGAACTCGTCCCCGCCAGGCCGCTGGCCGCGCTGATCGCCGACGAACCGCTGAACCCGTACCGGGCGGCGGAGGTGGCCTCGGACGTGCTGACCGCGCTGCGCGTGCTGCACGCGCACGGCTGGACCCACCGCAACATCACCGTCCGCACGGTGCTGATATGCGAGGACGGACGGGTCGTCCTGACCGGGCTGGCCGCGGGCGCCGCCGAGGACGCCCTGTGCGGCTACGACCCCGTGCCCTCGGGCGAGCCCGGTGACGAGGACCCGGGCGACCCGGCGGGGCCCTGGGAGCCGCCGCCCCCCGCGTCCGGCCCGCGGGAGCCCGCGTACGCCCCGCTGGTGGCGCCCGGGTACGACACCGGGCCGCGCTACTCCGACCACATCCTCCCCGAACCCGAACCCGAACCCGAGCCCGAGCCCGAGCGGCCCGCCCCGCCGGAGCCCCCGTCCCCGGCCCCGCCCGCGCCGCCCGGCCCTCCCGCCCGGCCCGCCGGAAGCCGTGACGACGCCCTGGCCGCCGCCCGCGCCGGGACCATCGCCGCCTACCGGGCCGGCTCCCGGGCCGCCGCCGAGAAGGTGGCGCAGGAGCGCGGGGTACGGGGGCCCGTGGTCGTCCCGCAGCTGCCGCCGACCGGCGCCAACCTGCCGCAGGAGTACGCGTACCCGTACGGGGGGCCCGACACCGCGGCCGCCCCCACCCCCTGGCACGGCGCCGCCCCCCGCATCCCGGCGCCCCCCGCCCCACAACCGGAGCCGGAGCCGCAGCCCGGGCCGGAACCGCAGCCGGAGCAGGCCCGGCACCCGGAGCCCGCCCCGCAGCGGCCCGAGCCCCCCGCCGAGCCGCCCCGCCCCGCACTGCCGGCGGCCCTCGCACTCCCGCAGGGCTACCACCAGGCCGACCCCCCGCCGCCGCCCGCCCTCCCGCCGGCCCCCCTCCACCCGGCCGCGGGCCCGCAGCCCGGCAGCGGGACCCCCGAAGCCCGTACCCCCGCACCCCCCGCCCCCGACCGGCACGCCGGGGCCTGGGGCGGGGGAGCCGGGCGGGGCGGTGGGCCCCGGAGTGGGCTTGATGCCGAGCGGGCCCGGCAGACGCGGATGGCCGTCGTCGGGCCCGTCACCGAGCGCTGGGCGCCCGAACAGGCCGGCCCCGTCCACGGCGGCCCCTGGCAGCTGGCCGCACCCGTCGGCCCCGCCACCGACCTCTGGGCCCTCGGCGCCCTGCTGTACCGGGCCGTCCAGGGCCACGCCCCGTACCCCGAGGAGAGCGTCGCGGAGCTCGTGGACATGGTCTGCGCCGAACCGCCCGCCTTCGCCGAGGAGTGCGGCCCGCTGCGCCCCGTCGTGGAGTCCCTGCTGCGCCAGGACCCCACCGAGCGGCCCGACTTCGAGGAGCTCCGCGGTTGGCTGCGCTCGCTGGTCCGCTCCGCCCCCGAGCCCGACGGCGACTTCGTGTTCCCGCTGCCGGAGCCGGACCCCGCCCGCCTGCCCGAGGTGCGCCGGCGCGGGGAGGTGCACGGCCGCCACCGCAACCCCGACGCCCCCCGCAAGCCGCGCTCCCTCGGCCGGACCCTGCTGGTCGGGGTCCTGGCACTGCTCGCGGCCGGGGTGGCGTACGCCGTGCTGTTCCTGCCGGGCTCCGACGACCAGGACGCCGGCCGGGCCCAGCAGCCCACTGCCGTCCAGAGCCCCGCGCCCGCCACCCCGGCCCCGCAGAAGACCCAGAAGCCCCCGCAGCAGTCCCCGTCGCCCGCCCCCCAGGGCTCCGGCGCGCAGCCGCCCGCCCAGCAGGCCCCCGAGGGCTACACCCTCCAGCAGGACCCGGCGCACTTCACGATCGCCGTCCCCAACGGCTGGGAGCGCCAGTCGATCAACGAGGCCGGTCAGGTGCGCTACACCCAGGGCCAGTTCACGCTGATCGTGGTCCCGGGCCGGGACCGGGTCGAGGGCGGCTCCCCCGACCCGATGGGCTACCAGAAGGACAAGGAGGCGGAGCTCGCCCCGTACCGGAACTCCACCTGGGCCTCCGGAGGCGACGTGAAGTCCGTCAAGGTGGGCCAGCAGCTGCGCGTCACCGGCCGCTACACCTGGATCGACGCGGCGGGCCGCTCCCTGTTCGCGCGCAACTTCGTCGTCGCGCTGGGCGGCGGCTACCACGTGGTCATGGTCACGGGTCCGGAGGACAACCAGGACAGGGTCACCGACGTCTTCGACAAGGCCACGGCCAGTTACCAGGCCGGAGGCTGACGGCCGATCAGTACGGCGATTGCGTCACAGTGCTGTCTCACCGGCCCCGCCCGGTTCCGGCACGGCGCGCAGGCTCCGTAATCTGGCCCGGAGTGCACAGAGCGGCGGGAATTCGTGGAACAGCAGACAGGCGCGGGTGCGGTGCTCGCGGGCCGGTACCGGCTCGTGGAGCCCATCGGCAGCGGCGGCATGGGCAAGGTGTGGCGCGCCCATGACGAACTGCTGCACAGGACGGTCGCGGTCAAGGAACTGACGGCGGGTCTGTACGTGTCCCAGGCCGACCGGGAGGTGCTGCACGCCCGCACCCAGAAGGAGGCGCGGGCGGCGGCCCGGATCCAGCACCCGGCGGTCGTCACCGTGCACGACGTCCTGGAGCACGACGACCGGCCGTGGATCGTCATGGAGTACATCGACGGCCCCTCCCTCGCGGAGGCCGCCAAGGCCGCGGGCCGGATCGAGCCGCGCGAGGCGGCCCGGATCGGCCTGCACGTGCTGGGCGCGCTGCGCGCCGCGCACGCGGTGGGCGTGATGCACCGGGACGTGAAGCCGGGCAACGTGCTGCTGGCCAAGGACGGCCGGGTGCTGCTCACCGACTTCGGGATCGCGGCGATCGAGGGCGACTCGTCCATCACCCGCACGGGTGAACTCGTCGGTTCCATCGACTACCTGGCCCCGGAGCGGGTCACCGGCGGCGCCCCCGACCCGTCCTCCGACCTGTGGTCGCTGGGCGCGACCCTGTACACGGCGGTCGAGGCCCGCTCCCCGTTCCGCCGGACCTCGCCGATCTCCAGCCTCCAGGCCGTGGTCAACGACGAGCCGCCCGTACCGCGCCAGTCCGGCCCCCTCGGCCCGGTCATCACCGCGCTGCTGCGCAAGGACCCGGCGGAGCGGCCCTCGGCCGCCGAGGCCGAGCGGATGCTGATCGAGGCCATGGAGGGCCGCGAGCCCAGGGCGGCGCAGGCGTACGTGCCCACCCGCGCGGTCAGCGCGGAGGAGCGGGCTCCCGCCCGGCAGGCCGTGCCCCCGGCGCCGGAGCCCGCGCCCGCCCCGGTGACGGCCACCGCCCCCGCCGAGCGGCCCGCGGCACCCGCCGGGCGCACGCCGGGTCGGCTGCGGCGGATCGCGGTGGTGGCCCTCGTCGCGGCGCTGCTCGGCGGCGGCACGGTGTTCGGGGTGCTGAAGTTCACCGGCGGGGACGAGGACCAGGGCGTCTCCGACAAGGGGACGAGCGCCACCGGGGGCCAGACCGGGCAGAAGGCCGCCGCCCCGCCGGCGGGTTGGACCAAGGTCACGGACCCGGAGGGCGGCTTCACCTTGTTCGTCCCACAGGGCTGGACCCGCCAGGTGGACGGCAACCAGATCGACTACACCGGGGACAACGGCAAGCACTACCTCCGGATCGCCGCCGACCCCACCCCGGACTACCCGAACCCGTACGCGCACCTGCTCGACCTGGAGAAGCAGGTGGCGAAGCGGACGGACTACAAGCGGCAGAAGCTCAACCCGAACACCTTCCAGGACACCACCCAGGCCGTGCTGTGGGACTTCACGTGGACCGAGAAGGGGGCGCACGCCGGACCGCGCCGGGCCATCGAGCAGATGTACGTCGACCGGAGCGGCACCGAGTACGCCATCTACATGACGGGCCCCGCCGAGGACTGGGCGACGACCCGCCAGCGGTTCGACACCGTCCTCAGCGGCTGGGAACCGGCACCGAAGAAGGGCTGACCGGCCACCGTGCCAGCAATTACTGGCACACTTGGCAAAATCCGGTTACCCACGGGTACCCAAAGGCCCCGGGGCGGCATACGCTCACCGCCATGACGGACTCGAAGGCTGCTGCCGCCCCCCTCCGCTCCGCACCCCGGCCCACCAACCCGGTCGCACCGGCCCCGGCGGGCGCCCGCACCGCCGCCGACGTGGTGACGCCCGCCCTGATCACCCGGCTGACCCGCGGAGTCGCCGGCTCCGGCAGCACCGCCAACCACACCCCCTTCACCGGGGCCAAGCTGGCGGACCTCCCCGAGGCCACCCCCGAGGACGTGGCCGCCGCCTTCGCGCAGGCCCGCGCCGCCCAGCGCGCCTGGGCCGCCGTACCCGTCCGGCAGCGCGCCGCCGTCCTGCTGCGCTTCCACGACCTGGTCCTGGCCCGCCAGTCCGAGGTCCTCGACCTCATCCAGCTGGAGACCGGCAAGGCCCGTCTGCACGCCCACGAAGAGGTCCAGGCCGTCGCCGTCGCCGCCCGCCACTACGGCCGCAAGGCCCCCTCGTACCTGCGCCCCAAGGGGCACACGGGCGCCATGCCCACCCTCACCAAGGTCACCGAGCTGCGCCAGCCGCGCGGGGTCGTCGGCCAGATAGCCCCCTGGAACTACCCCCTCGAACTCTCCGTCGGCGACGCCCTGCCCGCCTTCGTCTCGGGCAACGCCGTCGTCATGAAGCCCGACACCGAGACCGCGCTGACCGCCCTGTGGGCCCGTGACCTGCTCATCGAGGCCGGGCTGCCCGCCGAGGTCTTCCAGGTCGTCCTCGGCGAGGGCCCCGTCGTCGGCCCCGAGGTGGTCCGGCACGCCGACTACGTCTCCTTCACCGGCTCCACCCGCACCGGCCGCGAGGTCGCCCAGGGCGCCGCCGCCCGCCTCGTCGGGGTCTCCCTCGAACTCGGCGGCAAGAACGCCATGCTCGTCCTGCACGACGCCGACGTGGAGAAGGCCGCCGCCGGCGCCGTCCGCGCCTGCTTCTCCTCCGCCGGACAGCTGTGCATCTCCATCGAGCGCCTCTACGTCCACGCCTCGATCGCCGACGCCTTCGTCGAGCGCTTCGCCGCCCGCACCAAGGCCATGCGGCTCGGCAGCTCCCTCGCCTACGGCGCCGACATGGGCTCGCTCGTCGGCGAACGGCAGCTGGAGACCGTACAGCGGCACGTCGACGAGGCCGTGGCCAAGGGCGCCACCCTGGTCGCCGGCGGTGTCGCCCGCCCCGACATCGGCCCCCTCTTCTACGAGCCCACCATCCTCGACGGCGTCGAGGCCCCCATGGCCGTCTGCGCCGAGGAGACCTTCGGCCCGGTCGTCTCGATCTACCGGTTCACCGACGAGGACGAGGCCATCGCCCAGGCCAACGCCACCGCCTACGGCCTCAACTCCAGCGTCTGGACCAAGGACGCCCGCCGCGGCCACGCCGTCGCCGCCCGGCTGCGCACCGGCACCGTCAACATCAACGACGGCTACGCCCCCGCCTACGGCAGCGCCCAGGCCCCCATGGGCGGCATGAAGGACTCCGGCCTCGGCCGCCGCCACGGCTCCGAGGGCATCCTCAAGTACACCGAGGCCCAGACCGTGGCCCACCAGCGGCTGCTGCCGATGGCGCCCTCGCTGGGCATGGACGACGAGAAGTACGCGGCGTTCATGACCCGCAGCCTCAAGGTCATGAAGGCCCTCCGACTCCGCTAGTCCGCAGTCCGCCCGGGAGGCACAGCAGTGTCGTACGACTACGACGTCATCGTCATCGGATCGGGCTTCGGGGGGTCGGTCTCGGCACTGCGGCTCACCGAGAAGGGCTACCGGGTCGGCGTCCTGGAGGCAGGCCGCCGCTTCACCCGCGAGAGCCTGCCCCGCAACAGCTGGGACCTGCGCAACTACCTGTGGGCGCCCGCCCTCGGGCTGTACGGGATCCAGCGCATCCACCTGCTCGGCAACGTGATGGTGCTCGCCGGTGCCGGCGTGGGCGGCGGCTCCCTCAACTACGCCAACACCCTGTACGTGCCGCCCGCCGCCTTCTTCGAGGACCGGCAGTGGGCCTCCATCACCGACTGGCGCGAGGAACTCACCCCGTACTACGAGCAGGCCAAGCGGATGCTCGGCGTACGGCTCAACCCGACGATGACCCCCTCCGACGTCCACCTCAAGGCGGCCGCCGAGAAGATGGGCGCCGGCGACACCTTCCACATGGCGCCCGTCGGCGTCTTCTTCGGCGACGGGCAGGACGCCGAGGGGCAGCGGAAGGTCCGCCCCGGCCAGGAGGTCCCCGACCCGTACTTCGGCGGCGCCGGGCCCGCCCGCAAGGCCTGCACCGAGTGCGGCGAGTGCATGACCGGCTGCCGGCACGGCGCGAAGAACACCCTCAACGAGAACTACCTGCACCTGGCCGAGCGGGCGGGCGCCGTCATCCACCCCATGACCACGGTCACCGCGCTCGCCGAACACCCCGACGGCGGCTACCGCGTCCGCACCGTCCCCACCGACCACCGCCGCTCCGGCCGGGCCAAGGTGCTGCGCGCCCGGTACGTGGTCGTCGCGGCGGGCACGTACGGCACCCAGACCCTGCTGCACACCATGAAGGACCGCGGCGAGCTGCCCCGCATCTCGGACCGGCTCGGCGACCTGACCCGCACCAACTCCGAGGGCCTGGTCGGCGCCCAGACCGACGACCGCCGCTACCGCAGGCGCCACCCGGGCGAGAGCCGGGCGGACTTCACCCGGGGCGTGGCCATCACCTCGTCCGTGCACCCCAACGCCGACACCCACATCGAGCCCGTCCGCTACGGCAAGGGCTCCAACGCCATGGGGTTCCTGACCGTCCTGCAGGTGCCGTACGACAGGAAGCGGGTCCGGGCCTGGCTCGCGCGCACCGTCCGGCACCCCGTGCAGCTGGCGCGCTCCCTGTCGAACCGGCGCTGGTCGGAGCGGACCATCATCGGCCTGGTCATGCAGTCCCTGGACAACTCCCTGACGACCTACCGCAAACCGGGCGGCCTCGGCAAGGGCCTGCTGACGGCCCGCCAGGGCCACGGCGCCCCCAACCCGGTGCAGATCGCGGAGGCCACCGAGGCCGCCACCCTGCTGGCCGAGGAGATCAACGGCTTCCCCGGCAGCAACGTCGGCGAGCTGATGGGCACCCCGCTGACCGCACACTTCCTCGGCGGCTGCCCGATCGGCGCCACGCCGCAGGAGGGCGTCGTCGACCCGTACCACCGGCTGTACGGGCACCCGGGCATCTCGGTCGTCGACGGCTCGGCGGTCTCCGCCAACCTCGGGGTCAACCCGTCCCTGACCATCACGGCCCAGGCCGAGCGGGCGATGTCGTACTGGCCGAACAACGGCGAGAGGGACCCGCGGCCCGCGCAGGGGGAGGCGTACGAGCGCCTCGCGGCGGTGGAGCCGGTCCGTCCGGCGGTCCCGAAGGAGGCCTTCGGCGCGCTGCGGCTGCCCTTCCTCGCGGTCCCGGAGATTCCGCCGAGACAACCGGAAGCCAAGGCCTGAGGTCCGGAACTGACGACGGCGGGTACCGCGCTCCCCCTCCGAGCGCGGTACCCGCCGTGGTACAGAGGTGGACAGGCGGTCGCCGGAAAAGGTTGTACCGGAATGCTTTGGATGAAGCTGTGGTGTCGGTCACACGGCGAACCGTGCAACCGAGGCGTGCGCCCGCGGGTCACAGGGGGCATGAGACAGCGCATCTCCCTGCTCGCCGCCTCCGGCCTGGTGGCCGCGGGACTCGTCACCGTCCCGGCCGCCACGGCGAACGCCGCGGAACCCGTCTTCCGCCTGACCGGAACGCCCGGCCTCACCCTCCCGCCCGCCCCCGCGACGGGCTCCCCGACGCCGGTGGCGCTGAACTACCGGCTGGAGGGGCCGGCCGGGTCCGACACCTTCGACGGGGAGTTCACCCTGACCGTCGACCTCTCCAAGCTGGGCGGCGTGGTGACCGTCCAGGAGAACCCGCGCGCGGCGGCCAAGAAGTGCGCCCCCGCCGGCAGCACGCTCGTCTGCAAGCAGCACGGCCTGCGCCCCGGAGTCCCGGCCGGCGTGGACCTGGAGGTCACCCCCGGGAAGACCACCGGCGTCGGTGTGGTCACCGTGACGGGCACGGCCGCCGGTGCCACCGTCGAGCGGGCCGTCACCGGCATCAAGGTCGGCGCGCCCGACCTCGTCATGGGCGAGATGAACCTCAAGAAGGACCCGAAGCCGGGCGAGAGCCAGTCCCTGCCGCTCACGTTCAGCAACACGGGCAACGAGCCGGCCAAGGGCATCGTCCTGGAACTGGAGGCCAGCCACGGCCTGGAGCTCCCGGAGCGGTACGACAACTGCACCTACCGCACCACCCGCACCTCCACCACCGCCGTCTGCACCGTCGAGGGCGACTTCGAGCCCAAGGCCTCCTACGAGCTGGCCGGAGACAGCCCGCTCCACCTCAAGGCCGGCGCGAACGCCCTGAACGAGCGGTTCGGCTACGGGGTCTACGCGGCGCCCGTCCCGCCGAAGGCCCAGGCGGAGCCGGGCAAGACCGGCGCCGACCCGTCGAAGGCGGGCGACGCGGCGGGCAGTACGCCGAAGAAGAAGCTCACCGCCCGCAAGGCCGTGACCCCCGCCCCGGTCGCCGAGCACGGCCCGGACCTCAACCCGGCCGACAACAAGCGCGAGTCCGTCCTCACCGTGAAGAACACCGCGGACTTCGAGGCCGAGGCCCTGACGGTCAAGGGCGCCGCAGGCACCACCGCCAAGGCCATGGTCGCCATCCGCAACAACGGCCCGGCCTGGATCGCCGGCCAGGGCGAGGGCACCCCGGCGGCCGTCGTCGACGTCGAGCTCCCGCAGGGCCTGAAGGCCGTCACGACGCCCTCCGCCTGCCGCCCCGTGAGCGAGACGCTGTACCGGTGCGCCACCGCGCCCTCCGTGCTGGAGAGCGAGAACGTCGAGTTCCCCTTCGAGCTGAAGATCGAGAAGGTGGTCAAGGACGCCAAGGGCGCCATCCGGGTCGGCGCGCCCGGCCCGAAGGGCGAGCCCCAGCGGCACTCCTTCGACCCCGTCCTGGCCAACAACCTCGCCGCCTTCACGGCGAACCCGACGGCCACCGGCCCCAGCCCGAGCCCCTCGGCCGGCACCCCCTCGCCGAGCGCCTCGGCGGGCGCCTCCGCCTCCCCGAGCCCCTCGGCGAGCGGCGCCGGCACGACGGGCGGCGGCACCGGCACCGGCGGCGGCCCGCTGGCCTCCACCGGCAGCCAGGCCGGCCTGATCGGCCTCGGCGCGGCCGGGCTCCTGGCCGTCGGCGGCGCGCTGTACCTGTCCTCCCGCCGCCGCGGTGCGGCGCGCGCGTAACGGCGCACATCCGCCGGAACAGCGGAACGGCCGGCCCGGGGCGTCCCCCGGGCCGGCCGTTCCTTTTGGGTGACCGGGCTGCTGTCCCCTGCCGTCCGGTCACGCGCAGGAGCGAGGTCCCACGACGTACGCCGTAGGGCGGTACGTCTCATCGCTCCCGCGCAGCCACGCGTGGTGGTGCGGTCCCGCGCCCGGCCGGCGCGGACACCCCCCTCAACGAAGGCCCCCGGGGCCGGTCACGGTCCGGACGGGTGACGAACACGCGCGCCCGGGCCCCGGTGGGACGGCGGCGTCAGACGCGGCCCCGGCACAGCTCCAGCAGGGTCATCGCGAGCGAGGTGCCGGGCTTGCCGAGGGCGTCGCTCCAGTGCGACAGCACCTCCATCTCCCGTGAGAGGTGCACGCGCCGGCCGCCCTCGCGGATCCGGGCCTCCTGGATGACGGACGAGACGGCCATCCGCTCCTGGATCAGTCCGATGATCCGGTCGTCGATGGCGTCGATCCGCTCGCGCGAGCCGGCGATCAGCTGCTCGGGGGTGGCGGCGGCGGTGGTGGCGGTTGTCATCGGGTTCTCCTGTGGTCGTGGCCGGCAGGAGCGGAAACGCGGAGCGCCCCGGTCCTGTCGGACCGGGGCGCTCTGGGAAGTCAGCGGCTCAAGCGAGCATCACGAGGACCCATGGCGACCGGACCGGCCGGTGCCATAGGTAAAGAGGAAGCTCAGCTGCTTGCGCATGGTGTGGATTATGGACCCCCCGCCCGCGCCCCGGCCAACCGGGCCCGGATGCTGAGACGCCCCGGCCGTGACGTGGGCCTCGGATGGTGCGACAAACCGGCGGCCGGCGCCACCGGTAGAATCGACAAAACAGCCACCTCTTTCCGCCGGAAGGCCGTCCCGTGCCAGAAGCACCCTCCGCCGCCCACGACAGCGCCCCGGACACGGTCCTCGTCGTCGACTTCGGCGCGCAGTACGCCCAGCTCATCGCCCGCCGTGTCCGTGAGGCCCGCGTCTACAGCGAGATCGTGCCCAGCACGATGCCCGTGGCCGAGATGCTCGCCAAGGACCCGAAGGCGATCATCCTCTCCGGCGGCCCGTCCTCCGTCTACGAGGAGGGCGCCCCGCGCCTGGACGACGCCCGCGCCCTGTTCGAGTCCGGCGTGCCCGTCTTCGGCATGTGCTACGGCTTCCAGCTGATGGCGACGACCCTCGGCGGCACCGTCGACAACACCGGCGCCCGCGAGTACGGCCGCACCCCGCTGTCCGTCTCCAAGCCCGGCTCGACCCTGTTCGAGGGCACCCCCGAGCACCAGTCGGTGTGGATGTCCCACGGCGACGCCTGCTCCGCCGCCCCCGAGGGCTTCACCGTCACCGCGTCGACGAACGTCGTCCCGGTCGCGGCCTTCGAGAACGACGAGAAGAAGCTGTACGGCGTGCAGTACCACCCCGAGGTGATGCACTCCACGCACGGCCAGCAGGTCCTGGAGCACTTCCTCTACCGGGGCGCGGGCCTGAAGCCCACCTGGACCACCGGCAACATCGTCGAGGAGCAGATCGCGGCCATCAAGGCGCAGGTCGGCGACAAGCGCGCCATCTGCGGCCTGTCCGGCGGCGTGGACTCCGCGGTCGCCGCGGCCCTCGTGCAGAAGGCCATCGGCTCCCAGCTCACCTGCGTGTACGTCGACCACGGCCTGATGCGCAAGGGCGAGACCGAGCAGGTCGAGAAGGACTTCGTCGCGGCTACCGGCGTCCAGCTGAAGGTCGTCGACGCGCAGGAGCGCTTCCTGAACGCGCTGGCCGGCGTCTCCGACCCGGAGACCAAGCGCAAGATCATCGGCCGTGAGTTCATCCGCGTCTTCGAGCAGGCCCAGCTGGAGATCCTCCAGGAGGACGGCCCCGCGGTCGCCTTCCTGGTCCAGGGCACCCTGTACCCGGACGTCGTCGAGTCCGGCGGCGGCACCGGCACCGCCAACATCAAGTCCCACCACAACGTGGGCGGCCTCCCCGACGACATCGAGTTCGAGCTCGTCGAGCCGCTGCGCCAGCTGTTCAAGGACGAGGTCCGGATGGTCGGCCAGGAGCTCGGCCTGCCCGAGGAGATCGTCCAGCGCCAGCCCTTCCCCGGCCCCGGCCTCGGCATCCGCATCGTCGGCGAGGTCACCAAGGAGCGCCTGGACCTGCTGCGCGAGGCCGACGCCATCGCCCGCCACGAGCTGACCGCCGCCGGCCTGGACCGGGAGATCTGGCAGTGCCCGGTCGTCCTGCTCGCCGACGTCCGCAGCGTGGGCGTCCAGGGTGACGGCCGCACCTACGGCCACCCGATCGTGCTGCGCCCGGTGTCCTCCGAGGACGCGATGACCGCCGACTGGACCCGGATGCCGTACGAGGTGCTGGCCCGGATCTCGACCCGCATCACCAACGAGGTCAAGGACGTCAACCGCGTGGTCCTGGACTGCACGAGCAAGCCCCCGGGCACCATCGAGTGGGAGTAGGAGCACCCTCCCGCCGTGCCTGACGCGAAGCCGCCGCTGCCCCCGGGGAGCGGCGGCTTCGCCGTTGCCGGACCCTTTCTGCGGCCGCTCGCTCTGGCCTCTTGGCGGCCGCGCCGGTACCTTGCGCCGCGACGAGGAGGAGGGGCCCATGCCGGATCAGCCCGTACCCGTGCCGGTGGACCGGCTGGCGTTCGAGATGCCGCCCGTGCACACGGACCCGGCCCGGGAGCGCGCGTACCGCAAGGAGCGGCTCTCCGGGGCGCTGCGGCTGCTGGGCCGGCTGGGGTACGAGGACGGGGTGACGGGGCACGTCACGGCCCGGGACCCGGAGTTCGGGGACTGCTACTGGGTCAACCCGTTCGGCCGGGCCTTCGCCGGCCTGGGCCCGGAGGACCTGCTGCTGGTCGACGGGGACGGGCGGGTGGTGCGGGGTGCCCGGCGGGTCAACCAGCTGGCCTTCGCGGTGCACGCGGCCGTGCACCGGGCGCGGCCCGAGCTGGTGGCCGTCGTCCGCACGCAGGCCCCGTACGGCAGGGCGCTGGCCTGTCTCGGCGAGCTGCTGGCCCCCGTCAGCCAGGAGGCCTGCTGTTTCTACGAGGACCACGCGCTCATGGACGAGTACGCCGGAGCGGAGGACCCCGCGCGGGTCGCGCGGGCGCTGGGCCCGTACAAGGCGCTGATCCTGCGCAACCGGGGGCTGCTGACGGTCGGGGGCTCGGTGGACGCGGCGGTGTGGTGGTTCGTCGCGGCGGAGCGGGCGGCGCAGGTGCAGCTGATCGCGCGGGCCGCCGGGAAGCCGGTGCTCATCGACCACCGCGGGGCCGTCGCCACGCGGGAGCGGTTCGGGGGCGACCTGGCCGCCTGGGCCAGTTACCAGCCGCTGTGGCAGACCGTCGCGGAGGGCGGCGGACCGGTGGCGTCAACATCATGAACCGTTAATCACCTGCTCTGACATCGTGCGCAATCCGGAGCACTGCCGCAGTGGTGCACAATTCGCTGGCATTGCACCGTAGTTCAGAGAGGCGGCACGCACGTGGCTGTCCAAGAGATGTCCCGGAGTACCCATACCGCCGTCTGCGCCTGCGACGACTGCGCGCGGGAGGGGCACCGCCGCGCGGTCGCCGCGTTCCTGGAGAAGCGCGACGAGTTCGCCGCGGGGCAGGGGGTGCCGCCCGCCGTGGCCCACTCCCTCGGCGCCTCCCGCCAGTGGGTCTCCGACGAGCTGACCCTGTCCGCCCGCACGGTCGCCGAGCGGGGCCGGGAGGCCGGGACCTCCTGGCTGTACCTGTTCTCCCGGCGGGCCGTCCTCACCCTGTGGATCGCGGCCGGGGTGCTGCTGGTGGTGCAGGTCGGCACCGCCCTCGGCACGGGCTGGTCCACCGCCCGCACCGCCGGGCTGCTGGCCGCGCTGGTGCTGGCCGGGCTGCTGACCGTCGCGGCCCGCGCGCAGTCGCTGCGGGGCGGGCTGCTGGCCCCGCTGGTCGGCGAGGACAACCGGCTGTCCACCTCGAAGGCGGTGCCCAGCGCCTGGGTGGTGCTGACGGCGTTCGCGGCGCTGCTGCCCGCGCTGCGGCTGGCCGCCTCCTCGCCCGGGCCGGAGCGCGAGGCCCTGTACCAGGGGTTCGCCCTGGGGCGGGCGCTGCCGCTGCTGGCGGTGGTCGCGCTGACGTCCGGGGTGGCGGTGCTGGTGCGCCGGGTCGTCTCCGTGCGCATCATCGGGCAGCGGCTGCAGAAGCTGCCGGCGGACCGGCCGCGCGGGGTGGACCTGCTGACGGACGACGACGGCCGGGGGAGCTTCCCGGACGCGCAGTACGTCCTCGTCTCCACGGTGGTGCTGGCCTACGCGGCGGTGTCGCTGGCCCGCTTCCCCGACCGGCTGCCGCAGCTTCCGTGGGCGCTGGCCCTGCTGGTGGCGTTGTCGGCGGCGGTGTACCTGGCGGCGAAGTACGCCGAGGGGAGCCGTCCGCTGGTGCTGTCGGTGGTCCGCAGGCGCGAGCCGGGCGACATCGACGCGGCGATCCGCCCCGGCGACGACATCGAGATCCGCGGCGTCGGGTTCGTGCCGCCGGGGGCCCAGACGCCCGAGATGCTCGCCCGGCTGGTGGTGCGCATCGGGACGGTCCACGTGCACGTTCCGCTGGTCCCGGTGGCCGGCGGCTTCGTGAACCCCTCGGACACGGTGCTGACCGTGCCGGTGCCCGCCGAGGTGGAGCCGGGCCGGGTCGACATCCAGGTGGTCACCGCGGCAGGGGTGGAATCCAACCGCTGCATCGTCGACGTCGCCGAGTGAAGCGGGTAGACATGGCGGCGTGAACCGAACTGACGTCCCCTCCGGAGCCCGGCCCCCGCTGAGAGAACTGGCCTCGCGCCACGCCCTCCTCCCGCTGCGGCTCTTCCTCGGCGTGACCTTCGTCTACGCCGGCCTCGACAAACTGACCACCTCGGGCTTCCTCTCCGCCGACGGCACCGGCTCGATCGGCGAGCAGATGCGCGGCGTGCGCGACACCGCCGCGCTCCCGGCCCTGGTGGACCTCGCCCTGAAGGCCCCCGCCGGATTCGGCCTCGCCATCGCCCTCGGGGAGCTCCTCGTCGGCCTGGGCGTGCTCGCCGGGCTGCTGACCCGGGTCGCGGCCGCGGGCGGCGCGCTGATCTCGCTGAGCCTGTGGCTCACGGTGTCCTGGGCCGTGACCCCGTACTACTACGGCAACGACCTGGTGTACCTGATGGCCTGGATCCCGCTGGTCCTCGCCGGGGCGCCCTACTGGTCCCTGGACTCGGTGATCCGGTCGCGCCGGTCCCGCCGTACCGCGTAGGTCACCAGACCGACCAGCGCGGCCAGTACCAGCCCGCCCACGGCCATCGGCACGACGAGGAACCACGGCAGGTCGGTCTCGCCGGCCGCGTCGAGCAGGTACAGGACCCCCGCCGCGGTCAGGACCAGGCCGGCCAGCAGCCGTCCCGGCTGGAACTCATGACGCCGCACGGGCCACCTCCACCTGTCCCACACCCGCGTCCAGGTGCAGCTCGATCGTCCCGCCGGCCTCGGTGCCGGCGGTGGGGGGCAGGGTCGCCCGCCGGTTCTCGCCGCCGCTCTTGATGCGTACGGAGCGGTCCCCGGGGAGCTGGATGTCGCCGAGGCGGATCGACACGTCGGCCTTCGCGGTGACCTCCCGGGGGACGATCACCTTCAGCCGGCCCGCCTCGACGGAGGCGTGCACGGGCACGGTGGCGCCCTTCGGCACGTCCAAGCGGCTCAGGTCGAGCGTGGCCAGCCCGGTCCCGGACGTGTACAGCGGCTTCACGTCGGCCACCGCCGCCGGGCGCCAGTCGACGTTGTGCCAGTCGGTGCTCACCTCGCGCGGCAGGGCGGTCGCCGCCGCGAGCAGCCCGGCGGTGATCAGGCCGAGCAGGACCGTGCCGAAGCCGGTGCGGCCCTTGAGGGAGCTGACGGCCAGGCCCAGCCCGAAGACGGCCAGCGCGCAGGCCAGTCCGACCTGGAGGGCGTGCCCCAGCGGGCTGCCGTGCCACACGGCGGCGGTGCCGGTGCCGCCCGCGAGCAGGGCCAGGACGAACACCCGGCCGCCGATCCCGCCGCGCCCCTGTACGTACGCGCCGGCGCCGGCCGGCTTCGGCGCGGCCGG